>NZ_AMYT01000017.1 GCF_000313915.1 Catellicoccus marimammalium M35/04/3 | reverse complement strand
TTCAATCTATAAGATCTTTCTAGAATATCTTTTCATTTCGAAAAACCTCTGAAACCTAGGATCTCTATCCTAGGTTTTTTTATAAAATAAATAAAAATACATACTGACAAAAAAAGAGGTTTTACAGAAAAAAGAGGTTTGATACTTATGATACAATAAAAGAGGAGATGATGAAGTATGTACTTATATAAAGATAGGGGATTTTATAATCCAAAAGATTTAGCAATTTCAGTAATTGGAGGGAAATGGAAAATTCCTATTGTTTGGCATTTATTACATTATGAACCACTACGTCTAAGTGAACTAAATAAATACATGCCTCAAGTTACACAACGAATGTTAATTCGTCAATTACGTGAATTAGAAGAAGATGGGATTATTGAACGCACCGTTTATCCTGTTGTTCCACCCAAAGTAGAATATCATTTAACAGAAATTGGTCATGATTTAGCTCCGGTAGTAGATGCAATTTGCGACTGGGGAGAAGAATTTGTTAAAAAGAATGAATTGGAAGAAGTAGATGAGCTACCTCCTGTTTTTTAGAATAAAAATAAAAAGAAGCAATTGTAAAATTGCTTCTTTTTGTTTATTTTTGTCCTTGTTCATGAATGAAATGAATTATATCTTTGATTACTAAAGGAGCAATTTCTTCATTTAAAATCTCATGGCGAGCATCAGGATATAATTTAGAAACGACATAATCTTTTTTGGCTTTGGTTAAGCGACGCTCTACCTCTAAAACACCTTTGCCATAATTTCCTACAGGATCATCAATACCACTCATCAAGAAAATAGGAATATTTTTTGTACTAGCAAATACTTCTTTGCGGTTGCAAAAATAAAGAAGTTTAAATAAAGTGAAAAAGCCATTATTGGTAAAAGTAAATCCTAGTTTAGGATTGGCATCATATTCTGCAACATTTTTTTCATTATGACTCAACCAGTGATTTTTTGATTGAAAGGTTTCATCATCAATAAATAAACGATAAGCACCGAAAGATAAAGTATCCATAATTGGATTAATATATTTAGGATGTAAGTGAGCAATTTTTTTCGCTGTTGGTAAAATAAGTTCTACTTCTTTTCTTGGCCCACTAGTTCCCATAATAATTGCAAATTGATAGAAGTTTTGGCGAATTAATGCAATACGAGTGATAAAAGAACCCATACTATGAGCAAAAATACCAAAAGGAAGGTCTTCGGCTAAAGAAGCACCAATTTGTCCAATTTTTAAGACGTCTTCCACTAAAACTTCTTCGGCTTTTTCTGAGGTAAAATAGCCAAAAAGTTCATTAGAAAGAATTGCTGTATTGCCATGACCAAGGTGATCGTGAGCAACTACAGAGATGTGTGCTTGATTTAATTCTTCGATAAAAGGTTCATAGCGCTCTGTCCATTCTGCCATACCATGAACTAATTGTAGTAAAAAACGAGGTTCTTTTGCTGGATAATAATATCCTTGCAATGTATGGATGCCATCTTGAGATGGACAAGTAAATGTTAATTTTTGCATAGTTTATCCTCTCTTTTTCCATTCTTTCCTTCATTTTAGCAAAAAAGAAAAAGAATTCTCAAATAGAAAGAGGTATTGGAGAAGGTTCTTAATTTTTGGTAAAATAAATAGTAATCATTGATGTAGAAAGAAGGATTCATATGACGTTAGGAAAATATGTATACCGTTTAGCCACTCTAGCGATTGAAAATGGAGGGTGGATGGAACTAGATCGTCTATATTTACAAAATCAAATTTTAAGTGAAATTGGTGTGACTACTCCTGTTTCTTTTGAAAAAGGATGCGAATTAGAAGCTTCTGAAATTATTGATGTTTTAGTAGAAGAAGCAAGAAAACACGAAAAAATTCATCATGCCAAAGAAGAAGTAGAATTACGTGGAAAATTATATGATCTATTAACTCCACCTCCTGCGGTATTTAATGCGTATTTCAGTCAACTTTACGATAAAGATCCAGAACGAGCATTTCAATATTTAGAAAAAATTAGTTATGAAAATCAAACGCTAAAAGAAAAAGCAGAACCTAAATATTTAGAAACACAATTAGGACAATTAATGTACACAAAAACGAATGGAACTTATGAAGAAAACATTCCGACAGAAAATGCAAAATATCCTCGTTGTGGACTTTGTTTTGAAAATGAAGGCTATAATGTAAATGGAGGAGCTCCTTTCCGTTATATTCGAATGAATTTACAAGGAGAAAGTTTTGGATTACGTCTAGTGTCTTATCCACTATGGAATGAACATAGTTTATTTGTTGCTCAAGCGCATCAAACATTAATGCATAGTCGAAAAACAGTAGATCAATTATTGCAACTGGCTTATCTTTTCCCTGGTCATTTTATTGCGTGTGATAGCGATCTTTTGGTGGATTCCTTACGTCCACAACATGTCGTTTATCAAGGAGGAAAAGATGACGTACCATTATTAATGCGTAAAGAAAAAGCAACGTTTACTTTACGAGGCTACGAAGAAGTCGATGTAGCGATTTTAGATTATCCATTAACAGTTTGTCGTTTACGAGCAAAAGAGGGAGCAACACTTTTAAACTTAGGGACAGAAATGATGCAACAATGGAGAACTTATGATTTAGAAAATAGCCCTGCTTTTAAAGAAAACGGTTCCTTAAACCATAGTGTCATGATGGTAGCACAAAAAGAAGAAGAAATGATGAGTTTATACTTATGCTTTTTAGCTAGTGATACTCCTTATGCGCTACATTTAGCTCAAGGATTAGGAGTTGCTGCAATTCATGGTAGTTTAATTCAAGAAGAAATGAATGAATTGCGTATGGCATTAGAAAACAGTGATCCATTCCAACAAAATCCACGTTGGATTGATGAATGGATGCAACACTTGGATAATCGTTTAGAAAGAGGAGAATAGAATGAAAGAATTATGTTTAGATACGGCCAATCAAACTCTGGGGGTGGCCTTTTTAGAAGAAGGAAAACCACAATGGATTGTCCAACGATTCCAACAAAAAAATCATAGCATTGCTCTAATGCCAGCGATTGAAGATGGAATGAAAGAATTACAATGGGAACCCAAAGATCTTGACCGTATTTACGTCTCTTATGGACCTGGTTCTTATACTGGTGTTCGAATTGGTGTGACTACCGCAAAAACAATGGCTTATGCTTTACAATGTCCATTATGCTTGGTTTCTTCTTTGGCGATTATGGCAGCTTCTGCGCCTAAAGGAATTGTAGTACCGATGATTAACGCTCGTCGCCAACACGTATATGCTGGAATTTATGAATGGGATGGAGAAAAAGTCGTTTCTTTACATGAAGATGGATATTTTTCTTTAGAAGAAATGATTGATCGTGCGAGTGCCTTTGAAGAAGTGATTTTCACAGGAGATGCAAAAGATTTTAAAGAAGAGATTTTAGCACAAATCCCAGAAGCAAAAATTCAAGAAGGGTGGATTGATTCTGCTCCAAATCCATATGGAATGGTATTTTGTCCTTATGAAGAGGTGAGTGGAGAAGCCATTCATACGGTTGTTCCTAACTATTTAAAACGTGTAGAAGCAGAAGAAAATTGGTTAAAAGAACATGGAACTCAAATTGAAGAAACAAACTATGTGGAACGCACGAAATAAATCTTTTCCTCGAGTATTACATAAAAAAGAAAATCCAATTTTAATTCGTTCAGCAGAAGAAACAGACATTCCTCGTTTGATGGCGATTGAAAGAGCGATTTATCAATATCGGTTACAATGGACAAAAGCGACGTTTGAACGAGAATTAAGAAGTGATATTCCTCACCTTTATTTAGTAGTGGAATGGGATGGAGAAGTTGTCGGATTTATCGGTGCACGTTTTTATGAGGCACGAGGTCATATTACAAATTTAGCGATTCATCCTGAATACCAAAGAAGAGGATTAGCACATTTGTTAATTCAACGCGTAGAGCGAAAAGCAAAGTTTTACCATTGTAAGAAATTAAGTCTGCAAGTTCGGACAAGTAATATGCTTGCCCAAAAGTTATATCGCTCTTTAGGTTTTCGTTCTCGTCGTTATTTATATCATTATTATGAAGATAATGGTGAAAATGCGATTTATATGGAGAAAAAATTGTGAAGTTACAAGAATTACAAAAAAAAGACATTCCTTTGATTCAAAAGATTGCGGCTCGTGCTTATGAAGAAGATCCTTGGACAACCGCTCAATATGAGTCTGATTTTTCGAATGAATATACACATTTTTTAGGGGTTTATGATAAAGAATGTGTGGGCTATATTCATTATCAAGTGCTTGCTCAAGAAGGAGAAATTTTAAACTTAGCTGTAGATCCAAAAGCACAAGGAAAAAACTTAGGCTCTCTTTTAATTGAAGCAATGTGGCAAAAAGAAGAAATGCAACGCTGTTTTTTAGAAGTTCGTTTGAGTAACAAAAAAGCACAAGCAGTGTATCAAAAGCAGGGATTCCAAAAGATTGGAACTAGGAAAAATTATTATCAAAATCCAAAAGAAGATGCGATTTTGATGGAAAGGGAAAGAAATTAGATGGAAGAAAAAGAAGATGTACTCATTTTAGCAGTAGAAAGTAGCTGTGATGAAACCAGTGTTGCTGTGGTAAAGAATGGAAATGAAATTTTATCTAACATTATTGCAACACAGATTAAATCTCACCAACGCTTTGGTGGAGTTGTTCCAGAAATTGCTAGTCGTCATCATGTGGAACAAATTACCTATTGTATCGAGGCTGCTTTAGAAGAGGCAAAAGTAGCACCCAAAGACTTAACGGCTGTAGCAGTGACTTATGGCCCAGGATTGGTAGGAGCTTTATTAATCGGATTAAGTGCAGCTAAAGCGTTCTCTTTTGCACATCAATTACCATTATTAAAGGTAAATCATATGGCAGGACATATTTATGCTGCTCAATTTGTAGAACCTTTAGAATTTCCATTAATGGCTCTAGTAGTTAGTGGTGGACATACAGAACTTGTTTATATGAAAGAAGATGGTTCTTTTGAAATTATTGGAGAAACAAGAGATGATGCCGCTGGAGAAGCTTATGATAAAGTAGGACGAGTATTAGGATTGCCTTATCCAAGTGGAAAATGGATTGATGAATTAGCTCATGAAGGAAAAGATACGTTTGACTTCCCACGCGCGATGTTAAAAGAGGATCATTTAGACTTTAGTTTTAGTGGTCTTAAGAGTGCGTTTATTAATACGGTTCATAATGCAGAACAACGTGGAGAAGAATTGAATAAAGCAGATTTAGCAGCAAGTTTCCAAGCTGCGGTTGTCGATGTATTAGTAGAAAAAACGATTCGTGCTTGTAAAGAATATCCGGTAAAACAATTGGTAGTAGCAGGAGGAGTGGCAGCTAACCAAGGATTACGTGAAGCATTAGCGACCCGCTTTACAAAAGAATTTCCAGAAGTAGAAATTGTCATTCCACCTTTACGTTTATGTGGAGATAATGCTGCAATGATTGGTGCTTATGCCTATACTGCCTTACAAAAAGGAGAATGGGCGGATGGTCAATTGAATGCGAAACCAAGTTTATGTTTTGCTAGAAAAGAAAAAGAAGTAGATGAATAAAAATCTACTTCTTTTTATTATTTTTGAAGATTTTTTGACGATTAATCATTGCTCGATAAACCCAAAGGAGCAAGATATTAATGAAGTTAATCACTAAAGTTGCAATAGGGATTAATTGTCCCATGATTAGCGCAATAATGTTTAAAATAATGGATTGGGTACAAATGATTTTTTGATTTTCCAATTCTTTGGCATCTGCATTGGATTTTCTTAGACATAAAATGAGTAATAAGTAAGCAATATTACTAATCAATAGTACTAACCCATACAAAGTTTCAGGAGCTCGATAATATAATCCTTCAATTAGCCAAGAAGTAGAAAAAGGAATAAAAGAAAAGCTAAATAAACTTAAATTGTTATACCATAAAATATGAGAATTGATTTTTTTAACACAACGAAAAAGATTAAAATGATTGACCCAATAAGTTCCTAATACAAAAAAGCTAAAACTATAAATTCCTAATGTAGGCAAAATTTTTAAAACTGCTGACCATTGAAAATCATGAACCGGTGCCTTAATTCCTAAAACCATCATTGTAATTAAAATTGCTAATACCGCATCTGTATAAGCCTCTAATCGTTCCTTGCGCATCAAAAACTCTCCTTTCTTTACTTGGTCATTCCTAGTATACTCTAAAATGGAAGAAAAGGAGGATGGAAATGCAAGAAATCACAGTAAAAGAATTTTTAGCTCAATCGTTAGAAAATCCAAAAATCATTGATGTGCGAGAAATTGAAGAATACGAGGAAGGACATATGCCACAAGCTATGAACTATCCTCTAAGTGAAATCAATGATTGGGCAACTACGTTAGATAAAAACGAGCATTATTATTTAATTTGTCGTTCTGGCTATCGTTCTCATAATGCTGGTTTATTTTTAGAAGAAAAAGGCTATGAAGTAACGAATTTATTAGGTGGTATGTTAGAATATACAGAAATTAAACAACACTAGTTGCAAAACAAAATTGAGTTCGGTATAATGTTAAAGGATATATTCCAAATATACATTTATTATTGATTGTGTGCAGGGTGCTAGTTTAGTCTGCAAGCAAGTTTGAGATAATAAAGAAGAATTTAAACCAAATTGGAGGAAACAAAATTATGGCAGTTATTTCAATGAAACAATTGTTAGAAGCAGGTGTACATTTTGGTCACCAAACACGCCGTTGGAACCCTAAAATGAAGAAATATATCTTCACAGAACGTAACGGTATTTACATCATCGACTTACAAAAAACAGTTCGCTTAGTAGATGATGCTTACAACTACATGAAAGAAATCGCAGAAGACGGAGGAATTGCTTTATTCGTTGGTACTAAAAAACAAGCGCAAGAAGCAATCGCTGAAGAAGCTATCCGTTCAGGTCAATACTATATTAACCATCGTTGGTTAGGTGGTACATTAACAAACTGGGATACAATTCAAAAACGTATCACTCGTTTGAAAAAAATCACTGAAATGGAAGAAGAAGGAATCTTCGAAGTATTACCTAAGAAAGAAGTAGCGAAATTAGTTAAAGAACGTGAAAAATTACAAAAATTCTTAGGCGGTATCGCTGATATGCCTCGTATTCCAGATGTATTATACATCGTTGACCCTCGTAAAGAACGTATCGCTGTTCAAGAAGCTCATAAATTGAACATCCCTATCGTTGCGATGGTAGATACAAACTGTGATCCAGATGAAATCGATGTAGTGATTCCATCAAACGATGACGCTATCCGCGCAATCAAATTAATCACAGGTAAAATGGCTGATGCTTTCATCGAAGCTCGTCAAGGTGAAGATGATGTTGAAGTAATCGCTGAAGAAATGGTTGAAGTTGCAGAAGATGCAGACTCAATCGAAGAAATCGTTGAAGTTGTTGAAGGAAGCAACGAATAATTATTAATACAATAAAAGAGAAAGTCGTTTTGAGTTTTACTCGAGCGACTTTTTCATAGATGAAGAATAATCCACACCAATGAGGAGGAAATAAAAATGGCTAAAATTACTGCCGCTATGGTTAAAGAGCTACGTGAAGCTACAGGCGTAGGTATGATGGATGCGAAAAAAGCATTAGTAGAAACAGATGGTGATTTCGATAAAGCTGTAGACGTATTACGTGAAAAAGGTATGGCAAAAGCTGCTAAGAAAAATGATCGTATCGCTGCAGAAGGATTAGCAAACGTTTATGTTGATGGTAACGTTGCTGCAATCGTAGAAGTTAACTCAGAAACAGACTTCGTAGCAAAAAATGAAATGTTCCAAAACTTAGTTAAAGATATTGCTAAATTAGTTGCAGAAAACAAACCTGCATCTATGGAAGAAGCAATGGCTTTAGAATTAAATGGTAAATCATTAGAAGAAGCTTTATTAGAAGCTACTACAGTTATCGGTGAAAAAATTAGCTTCCGTCGTTTCGAAGTAGTTGAAAAATCTGATAACGAATTCTTCGGTTCATACTTACACATGGGTGGACGTATTGCTGTATTAACAGTAATCGAAGGTGGAAATGATGCAGTAGCAAAAGATGTTGCTATGCACATTGCTGCGATTAACCCTCGTTACATGACTGAAGCAGAAGTACCAGCTGAAGAATTAGAACATGAGAAAAAAGTGTTAACAGAACAAGCATTAAACGAAGGTAAACCTGAAAACATCGTTGAAAAAATGGTTGTTGGACGCTTGAAAAAATTCTTGGCAGAAATCTGCTTAGTAGACCAACCATTCGTTAAAGATGGCGATATGACAGTAGGTAAATTCTTAAGCGATAACAATGCGACAGCTCGCATGTTTACTCGTTTTGAAGTTGGAGAAGGAATTGAGAAAAAAGAAGATAACTTTGTAGAAGAAGTTATGAGCCAAATTAACGGTTAATTTTACTCAATAAGAATAATAAATAAAGAGTTTGTGGTTTAACTGCAAGCTCTTTTTTTAAGAAAAAAGAGGGATTCACATGCAAGAAGCAAAATATAAACGTATCGTATTAAAGTTAAGCGGAGAAGCCTTAGCAGGTGATAATGGTTTTGGAATTAATCCTCCTGTCATCGATAGTATTGTAAAAGAAATTAAAGAAGTTTATGACTTAGGAATTGAAATTGCGATTGTTGTCGGTGGCGGTAATATTTGGCGTGGAGCCATTGGTGCAGAAATGGGAATGGAACGTGCCCAAGCAGATTATATGGGAATGTTAGCGACAGTAATGAATGCTTTAGCGTTACAAGATGCATTAGAAAACATTGACGTACCAACACGTGTTCAAACTTCTATTGAAATGCGTCAAATTGCTGAACCATATATTCGTCGTCGTGCTGAACGTCATTTAGAAAAATCTCGTGTAGTAATTTTTGCGGGTGGTACAGGAAACCCATACTTCTCAACTGATACTACAGCAGCATTACGTGCGGCAGAAATTAATGCTGATGTCATTTTAATGGCAAAAAATGATGTAGATGGTGTTTATTCTGCAGATCCAAAATTAGATGAAAATGCTGTGAAATATGAAGAATTAACACATTTAGATATTATTGCTAAAGGATTACACGTTATGGATTCTACAGCTAGCTCATTAAGTATGGACAACAATATTCCATTAGTTGTCTTCAACTTAAATGAACCAGGTAACATCAAACGTGTATGTTTAGGTGAAAATATCGGAACAACAGTAAAATAGGAGGCACAATTATGGCTTTAGAAGTTATCCAACAAGCACAAGAAAAAATGGAAAAATCAGAACAAGCATTACGTCGTGAATTATCACAAATCCGCGCTGGACGTGCAAATGCAAGTTTATTAGATCGTGTCCAAGTAGAATATTATGGAGTACCTACTCCAGTCAATCAAATGGCACAAATTTCTATTCCAGAAGCTCGTGTAATTATGATTACACCATTTGATAAAACTACTTTAAAAGATATCGAACGTGGAATTTTAGAAAGTGATTTAGGAATTAACCCAACCAATGATGGGAATGTTATTCGTTTAGTAATTCCTCAATTAACAGAAGAACGTCGTAAAGAATTAGCAAAAGAAGTGAAAAAAATTGCGGAACAAGGAAAAGTAAGTATCCGTCATATCCGTCGTGATGTTATGAATGCTTTGAAGAAAATGGAAAAAGCAAGCGAAATCACAGAAGATGATTTACGTGGATATGAAAAAGACGTTCAAGAATTAACAGATAAGAGCATCAAAGATATGGATGCAATTGCTGCTGAAAAAGAACAAGAATTATTAGAAATTTAATGATAATAGAAAAGATGGGAACTTTCCCATCTTTTTTGATTAAAAAATAAAGATAAACAAAAAAAGAAGACTCCACAGAGTCTTCTTTTTATTTACTTACTTACTTATTTATTTTCTTTGTTAGCGCAAGCAGCACATTTACCTGATTCTGCTTTTTGTAACATATCTTTAATATCTTTAATTGCTTCTTTTTGTTCTAAGTAGCTTTTTACTTTTGTTTCATGTTTTTCATCTTCTTTAATTTTAGCAAGATCTGCATCTAACGCATCTAAACGTTGATTGATTTCATCTACAGTTTCTTGTTCTTTTTTAATCCATTCGTTCATTGTAGGTTGTTCTTTATCTTTCGCTTTTTCTTCATCTTTTTCAATACGATGTTCTTTGCGAGTTAATACACGAATTTCATGTAAAGCTTTTTCTTGTTCGAAGAAGTCTTTTACTTTGCTATCTGTTGCTTCCATTTTATCTAATGTTTCATCCAATTTTTCTAAGCAATCAGAAATTTTAGCTAATAATTTTTGTTCACGTTCTTCAAAGTTTGCCATAATAAATCATCCTCTTTTCCATTAATATAAGTTTCCTTACAATGTCATTATAGTATGACCACAAAAAAAGTACAAAAGATATGATAATTTTTTTTCAAAGTGAAATAAGGTATAGTAAAAGAGAAAAGGGGGGAATAATGATGATTTTTATTAAAATTTGGTTGATTTTATCTATCTTTTCGTTTGTTTGGATTGGTATAGATTTAATCAAACATCCACAAATGATGAAAATTATGAATGCCGTCTGGATGATTAATACTCTTTGGGGAGGACCTTTTATTGTCATCGCTTATTATTGGTTTGGTCGTGCTCCTAAAAAAGAAAAAAAGAATATGAAAATGGACTCTTCTATGTCTATGGATGATATGAAGATGAGTGATATGTCTATGAAAGATATGGATATGGATGGTATGCCAATGCCAAAACATAAACATTGGCAACGAATTGCTTCGGGTACTTTACATTGTGGTAGCGGATGTACACTAGCGGATATGATTGGATTAGCGATTAGTTTGCTACTAGGACTTGGTACAATAAGTCATTTTGTTTTAGCTTATATCCTTGCGTTTATTATTGGTATCTTTTTCCAATACTTTGCTTTACGTGAGATGGATCAAAAAACTGCTACAAAAATTTTAATGAAAAAAGCGATGATTTCTGATTTTTGGTCTTTATTTGCTTGGCAATTAGGAATGGTGATAGGGCAACTTTTCTTCCAATGGATCTTGCCAGGAAAAGGAATCATTTTTTCGATTTTCATTATGCAATTAGCGATGGCAGTAGGATTTTTCTTTGCTTATCCAGTGAATGATTATTTAGTTAAAAAGGGAATTAAAAAGGCAATGGCCTAGAACAAAAGAGAAAAAGAAAAAAGTTAGGTAATTTTGAGCATTCTTGTTTCTTTTTTACTTTTTGTGTATTAAAATAAACTTAGTTGTAAGGAAAGGATGAATCAATATGAAAATGAACAACTTTTTAAATGAATTATTAGCAGATTTAAATCAAATGTTAATGTTAACTTACCAAGTACATTGGTATATGCGTGGTAAAGGATTCTTAGTATATCATCCAATGCTAGATTCATACATTGAAGAATATCAAGATGACATCGATGAAGTAGCAGAAAACTTAATTATGTTAGGTGGAGCTCCATTCTCAACTTTAGAAGAAATGGCTAAAAACACAAAATTAGAAATTACAGCTGGTGACTACGGCGTAACTATCGAAGCACAATTAGAAAAATTATTAGCTGGTTTGAAATACTTCCAAGCAAAATGCCAAGAAGGTATGGAATTAGCTGAAGAAGAAAACTTAGTACACATCGTTGACTTATGTAGCGATATGTTAGCATCTACAAACAAACACATTTGGATGTTAAATGCTGAATTAGGAAAAGCTCCTAACGCTTAATGAATAAGAAAAAAGACTCCTTTATGGAGTCTTTTTTTTATCCTTTTAAATTTGATTTCATCAAACGTTTACTCAATAAAAGAATGATAAGAATGATAATCGCACTTGACCCTAATAAGATCCATAATACTGTAGATTGAGTGACATCATTAGAGCCAATTTCTAAGCTCATACCTAAAAATTCCTTCATGTAATCCGCTACCTTCGTTGGTAAATCTTTTAAATAGGGAGTGACTAAAATCCAACGGTTTTCTAATCCACTATAAGTTAAAGGGACACATTTAATAAAAGTTTGAGCAGCATCTGATAAATTCCCCATCGGTACATATCCACCAATGATAAATCCAGAAGCAGCACCAATAATAGTTCCTACACCTCGTAAGCTAGACTCTGTTTTAATAAAAGCACAAATTAAAAAGGTAATTCCAGAAGATAATAGAGAACTAATGATAAAGTTCATTCCTAAATATCTTAATTGTTCTGTATGTAAAGTCAAATCATCAATGGAGTAAAAATATCCGTAAGCAACAACAAAAATAATGATTTGCATGATGAAAGATAAGAAGAATGAAGATAAATAATAGCCAAAAAGTAAAGTAGCAGGAGAAGTTTGACTAATTTTAAAATCTAAAAATTTATTATTGGTCTTATCAATAACATATTGTCCAGAAATCGTAAATGCTGTAGTCAAAGAAGTAATACTTAGTAGTGCTCCTAACATCCACATATCAATAATTTCTGATTTATTGGGTAAGGAACCTAGATCCGATAAAATATTACTGCGTAAAAAGAAGACATAAATGAGAAAAAAGATTAAAGATCCCAGTAGGGAAAAGAAAATATTGGAAATATTTTTACTATAAATGGTTAAATTTCTTTTGATAATTGTCATCATAATGTATCTTCCTCCTTTGTTAATTTTAAGAATACTTCATTTAAGTCCGTTGGTAAGAATGAGAAATAAAGCGTAATTTCTTGATATTGATTGACAATAGATAGAGCTTCTTTTTCATTTTGACAAATGAAGTGATATTCATTACCTTCTTCTTTATGTGCACGTGAATCATGGATTTCTTCACTCGTGATTAAGCGTAATGTAGGGACGTCGTACTTCTCTTTTAAAGATTGAGCAGATCCTGATTCAATTAGTTTTCCTTTACGTAAAATATATAAATTATCTGCATTCTCTGCTTCTTCTAAGTAATGAGTCGTTAAAAAGATAGCTAAATGTTTTTCTTCTTTTAATTGATGAAGTAATTGCCAAATTTCTTGACGAGATTGAATATCAATTCCTGTTGTGGGTTCATCTAAAAATAAAATTTCTGGTTCGTTGAGTAAGGCACGAGTAATATCTACTTTTCTTCGCATTCCTCCAGAAAGTTTTCCATAAGATTTTTTAGCAAATTCATAAACGCCAGTTTGTTTCATCAGCGTTTCTAATTTTTCTTTTTGATAGTTTTTATTAAGTTGTGCACGGATTTTTAAGTTTTGCCAAACCGTTAATTCCTTATCTAAAATACTATTCTGAAAAACAACACCAATTTTTTTGTCTTTCCTAGGTACTTTTTCCAAAGGTTGTCCTTTAAAATAGATTTCTCCTTCTGTAGGTGTTAATGTACCAATGAGCATGGCAATGGTTGTCGATTTTCCTGCTCCATTCGTTCCCAAATAAGCCGTTAGTTTTCCAGCGGGAACAGATATATTTAAATGATCAACTGCAGTATAATTTTGAAACTTTTTAGTTAATCCTTTTGCTTCGATAATGTTCATATTTTTCCTATCCTTTCTTAAGGTTAGATTCAGTATAGCAAGGAATTCAATATTTAGAAAAGAAATCTTTTTTATTTTTCTTATCAAAAATATTATTATAAAAAGTAAAATTCGAAAAAAGTATTAAAAATGGTATAGACCGATTGAATATTTATCAAAGAAGGAGTATGCTATTAGTATCAAGAATTGAATGAGGGATATACATGAAAACATATATTTATGCAGATAAATTCTTTTTACCACAGGGAGTAGAAGGAAAAGGATATTTAGAAATTAAAGATGGAAAATTTGGTCATTACCAAAAAGAAAAACCACAAAGTGGCGAAATTGTTGATTATAGTGGAAAATATGTGGCACCAGGTTTAGTTGATACACATATTCATGGATATGCAGGAGCTGATGTAATGGATAATGATGCAGAAGGCTTACAACGTATGTCTGAAGGATTATTGAGTTGTGGGGTAACTTCCTTTTTAGCAACCACATTAACGGCGGACCATGATTTATTATTAAGCGTTTCAAAAACCATTCGTGAAGTTAAAGGAAAAGAACGTGGAGCAAAAATTCAAGGGATTTTCTTTGAAGGACCATATTTTACAGAGAAGTATAAAGGAGCACAAAATCCTAAATATTTAACAAAACCTTGTTTAGATGAATTCCATGCTTGGCAAGAAGCATCAGGAAACTTAATTAAAAAAATTGCGTTAGCTCCTGAATACGCAGAAGCAGTAGAATTCACAAAACAATTAACTAAAGAAGGAGTAGTTGTTGCTTTAGGGCATAGTGATGCTACCTATGAACAAGCAAAAGCAGTAGCAGAAGCTGGTGCAAGTATTTTTGTTCATACTTTTAATGGAATGCGTGGATTTACTCACCGTGAGCCAGGGATGGCAGGAGCTGCTTTAACTTTACCTCACGCTTATCGTGAATTGATTTGTGATGGTCATCATGTTCATCCTAAAGCTTGTGATGCTTTAATTAAAGCAGTGGGACATGAGCAAGTAGCTTTGATTACAGACTGTATGTGTGCCGGAGGAATGCCTGAAGGACAATATATGTTAGGAGAACTTCCAGTTACAGTAAAAGATGGAACTGCTCGCTTAGAAGCAGGAAACTTAGCAGGAAGCATTTTAGAATTAAAAGATGCTGTCCATAATGTAGTAGACTGGAATTTAGCAACGGTGGAACAAGCAATTATGATGGCTTCTCATGTTCCTGCTGTAAGTTGTAAGATGGATGACGTGTGTGGACAAATTAAAGCAGGATATGATGCAGATTTTATCGTTTTAACGCCAGAGTTAGAATTAGAATGTACATATTTAAATGGAGAATGTCGTTATCAAAAATAAAAGAGAAAAAGCACCTAAGATTAGGTGCTTTTTTTATAAAATATTAGAAGTAATTGTTCCTTCAATCCATTGAGCAACCCACTCGTTAGGAGTGATTGTATATTCTTCTATGTCACTAAGATGTAGATCTACAGGAACAACCCAAGTAGTCGTTTCATTTCCTAATAAATAGTTACCATCAATAGATTGAGCAATTAATTTTGCTTGATGTTCTTTTAACCATTCTTCAGATAAAGTCGTTGTTGAAGCTAAAGTTTCGATACATAAAGAAAAATTTTCTAAAAGATCTTGGTCTTTGGATTGAAATTGCAAATAATCATCATCTAAGGAAACCGCTGTTTTTGCGGTTAATTCTTCATACCATGCTAAAAAGGGCATAGCTCTATGTTCGATAAACCAATCTTTCAATGAAATTCCTTCTTTCTTTTTTATTTTTTATTTGGAATCACAACTGTGTAATTTAAACGATTATTATTCAGTGTTTTTGCTTCCATTTTAATGCTGACTGGCATTAATTGTCCCTTACCATAAATTGGAGTTACTCGATAACGTACTTTATTTCCTTGTTCTACGACATCACGCACTTCGTTTTCGTATTTTGTCATATAAGGGGTATTTACAGGATTTTGATACAAAGTAACTAAGTTTTTCATCGTATCTCCACTTCCACCCAATTGACGTCCAATTAAATGACCACGAGCATGACCTTTTTTCCCAGATTGGAATCCAGCAGGACGGATGTCAGGATTTGCTTTTGTTCCTGTACCAATCATTGATTTTGTAATTAAGGCATTCGCTGCAGTTGCTCTACCTAAAGAATCTAGTGGTCCATATTGAATCCATCCTGGACCATCTTTCAATTCTTCACTTGTGAATTCAGCAGGGCCAGAAGGGTTAGGGCATCCATTTTTACTTGTTTTTTTCGTTGATTTTTGTTGATAAGAAGGTTGTTGTTGTGTATTTTTTTGATTTGAAGCACAACCACTTAATAAAGGTAAGAAAAGAGCTCCAATACTAAGTGTTGTGATCCATTTTTTTACCCAATTTTTCATTGAATTTCTCATTCCTTTCAATTTCTATTTGTAATTGTTGTTCCATTTTACGTAAATCTGCTTCTTGCTTTTGAATTTGTTTTAAATCTTGTTTTAATTCATCAATTGTCTTTGGTTCTTCTTTTTTCGGATGGACAAAGCGATTAATAAAAATAGAAATCATTGCCCCAACAAAAATATCTGTAATACGGAAAATTGCTTTTAAAACAGATTGATGACCTTGAGAAGTAAAATAAACAATTAAAAGTGCTGCTGAACCATTAATAATTCCAGGTTGTTTATGCCAATGATTCATACATTTAATAAAAAGCATCACACCTATAGGTAAAGTAATAGCTTCCACCCACATATACGGGAAAAAGTGACGAATGACGACTAATGATAAAGAAATAACACATCCAGTAGTATTCCCAATTAAAAGTGCTTTACCAAAGCGAATGGAAAGAGTATGATCTTCCCGCATGGAAAAAATTGCTGATAAACAAGCTAGCATTGGATTGATATCTAAAGAATAATATAATAGAAAACATACCATGACACTAAGTCCGGTTTTTAACAAACGCCATCCAGGCAACCAATATAGAATCCATTGTTTGAATTTCGTCAAAAAAGCACTCCCTCCATTGTAATCCTCCTTAAAATTGTAATACAAATTACATTTTTTGACCAATTGATTTTTTCAAAGGAAGATGATAGATGAGAAAATAAGAAAAAAGGAGTAAAATAGTGTAGTAGAAAAATGAGGAGAGTGATTGGAATGCATCAAGCATTAGTATTGATTATTTTAGACGAAATTTGTACTAAATTTCCTAGTGAAGATTATTTTGTTGAAAAATGTTTACAATTAACAAAAGAAGAATGGCAAGAATGGAAAGAAGGAAAAAAAGTATTAAATCAAGAAGCGATGCAACGTATTAAAGGTTTATTTACTGATTATGAATGGATGTTGATGCAAAAAGTAGCAGAACAAACGATGTTTTTCCCAGAAAAGCAATATTATGTTGTACAACAATTTCGTCGTTTGAAGGCAATGATTGCTAAAAAATGGATTGAAACTCCTTATTCTACGACAGAATTAATTACAAAGACCGTACATAGTGGAATTCAAGACATTGTGACTTTAAAAATTAGTTTATCTTATGGTGAATGGGGATATGATGATATTTTAACTTTCTCTATGCCCGCTTATATCTCAAAAAAAATTGAATGCAGTAGTAAAGGTTTGTTAGAATGGGTAAATAGAGACTTAGAGGATACATATGTCGAACAAACAAAAATTGAAGAGTAGGTGAATTTCATGAACCGCTTCCTATGTAGTCTAGCAACGGTAGCTATTTTAGCAACAACAGGTGGAGTTGCTTTAGCGTATAATCATTCTTTAGCTAAAGTAGAAAATATATCTACCCATCGTTCCGCTGCTAAGGATAAGCAAAAAGAAGTGAAAAATGAGAAAGAGGAAAAATTAAATCAAGAGTTACCAAAAGGCGTAAAACCTTCAGATTGGGATTTATTGTTAGTAAACAAAACTCATCCATTACCTAAAAATTATAAAGCGGATTTAGGAACGATTGGCAATTATAAATTAAATAAAAAGGTAATTCCGCATTATGAAGCATTAGCTAAAGCAGCCAAAAAAGCAGGAAATCCATTAGTAATTGTTTCTTCTTATCGTTCTCCTGATTATCAAGAAAAAATTTATCAACAACAAATTGATAACTATATTAAGGAAGGAAAATCAAAACAAGAAGCGAAAAAAGAAACTGCAGATTATATGACAAAACCAGGGACAAGTGAACATCACACAGGACTTGCTTTAGATGTATTAGGTGCAGATTATTATGAAGATGGTGGGACATTGGAAGAAAAATTTGCTCATACAAAAAGCGGAAAATGGCTAAATGATCATTGTGCAGAGTATGGATTTATTATTCGCTATCCAAAAGCAAAAGAAAAAATTACTGCGATTCAATATGAGCCTTGGCATTTACGCTATGTTGGAAAAGAAAATGCAGAATATATTATGAAACATCATCTATGTTTAGAAGAATATATTGATGAATTGAAAGAAGCAGGTCGTTAATATGAAAAGACGTCCGTTAAAAAAATCTTATTCATTTTTATTGCTTTTTTTCTTTTTACTTTTGTTAGTTTTATTTTTATATTGGCGTCCACCGATGCAAAAAGAAACGAAAGTTCCAAAAGAAGAATTCATTACAACCATTGTACCCATGGCACAACAATCGATGAAAAAATATCATATTCCAGTAAGTATTATTATTGCACAAGCTGCATTGGAGTCTAATTTTGGACAAAGTGAGCTAGCAGAAAAATATAATAATTTGTTTGGTGTAAAAGCTGGATTTTGGGAGCCAGGTGTCGATTTACCAACTATTGAGTATGTAGATGGACAAAGAATGGAAGTAGAACAACGATTTCGCGTCTATCGTTCTTGGAAACAATCGATTTTAGCCCATGCGAAATTGTTAGCTCATGGGACAAGTTGGAATGAACAGCAATATGAAGCAGTATTACAGGCAAAAAATTATCAAGCAGCAGCCTATGCTTTGCAAAATGCAGGCTATGCAACAGATCCAAATTATGCTCAAAAATTGATTCAGATGATAGAAACCTATCAACTATATCGTTGGGATGAATAAAAAAGTGGGTTTGCATAATAAAAAAACGGACATTATAATTAAAATAAATGTTAATTTTGGAAAGTAGGGAAAACATGGCGGAATATATTCGACCAGGAAAAACCGTAGGAATTATTGGTGGCGGCGCCTTTGCTTTTTTATTAGCAATGGAGGCTAAAATTTTGGGATTTCGTGTATGCGTTTTAGAATCTACAAAAGAATGCCCTGCCGGAAAAATGGCCGATGAATTTATTGAAGGAAATATTCAGGATTTATATGATTTAGAACAATTAGGACGTCGTTGTGATGTGTTGATATATGCGACCAATCGACTGCAACTACATACAATGATGACCATTGAAGAAAAATTTAATTTGCCGCAAGGAATTAATGGTTTGGCATATGCACAAGATTTATTCTTGAAAAAAACATTCTTAGAGGATGTAGGAATTAATATTGCCCCTTATGCAACTATTGTACGTATTACAGATATTGAAGAAAATATTGATGGAATTGGTTATCCTTGTTTATTGAGAGATAGCCAAGGAGTGCAAGAAGTAGTCATTGAAAGTGCAAGTGATGTAGTACACGCGATGGATCTTGTTAAACAAGATTCTTGTATTTTAGAAAGCATGATTGCTTATCAATATGATGTATCGATGGCAGTTGCAAGAAATAATCGTGGAGATGTAATGTTTTTTCCACCAGTAGAGCATGTTTCTTCCTTTGGAGAGGAAAGAAAATTCCAAACAAAGGATGATTTAGATCCACTAATGGTCCAAGAATTAGAACGTATTGCTCGAGTGATTGTGGAAAAGATGGAATATGAAGGAACAATGACCATTCGTTATCATATTACTTCAGAAGGTGTGATTTATGTCGATGACATGGTTAGCTATCCGGATGAAAGTACGTTATTAACTTTAGATGCTTGTCAGTTTAATACATTTTCTGCTCATTTACGAGGTGTATGTCAATGGCCATTACAAGAGAAAGCAGATTGCTTTATGCCAGCAGTAACTACATTAATTACAGGGAAAGATATTAGCTCTGCCAAACGTCAAATTGAACATCAAGCAAATTGGCATTTCTACTTTTATGATTACGAATTTGCGAGAGGAGATAGCGTTGTGGGTCATGTGACTGCATTGACTTCTGAACAAAGCCATGAGCTATTAGAAATGGATAAATTCTTCCTTTAGAAGAAGGTAGAAAATATCATAAAAATAGTATATAATAGCAAAGGTATGAGAAATAAAAAACAAAAAAGCATAAAATTTAAAATGTTTAAATTTATGCTTGAAAAAGGGTGAAATCATGGCAAGAAGTAATAACGCAGAAATGAAGGCCTATTCTTATATGAAAGAACAGATACTTTCTGGAATCTGGCCACCAACCAAACATATCGTAGAGCAAGAAGTTGCAGAAGAATTAGGAGTAAGTCGCTCGCCAATTCGTCGAGCAATTACACGCTTAGCAGGAGAAAATTTAGTTCAGTGTGAACCAAATAAGGGTGCTTTAATTTGTGAGCGTGTATTGGGCGTGCAGGAAATTATTGATCGAATTTGTATTTTAGAATACATGTTATGTTATCATATTCGCAAGATGGAAAGAGAACATCTTAAAGTTGATACAAAAGAAATTCGAAAAGAAGTAGCTGAAATTGAAGAGACGTTAGAGCAAGAACAATCTTTATCTTTGCTTTGTCACCAAATGAATAATATGCTACGTTCTTTTTGCTCTGAGCAAAAGAATCAATACTTTAGTACGATTATGGTAAATATTTTACAAGATATCTGCCATTTAACAGATCGTCATGCTCAAAAGAAAGTACGCTCTGTTTATAAGAAGATTGTTGAAGCTATTCAAAGTTCGGCAGAAATTTTAGGTGAAAATCAAGAAATTACTTTAGATAAAGTAATGGAAGCTACAAAAGTTTTACGCTATCATTTTAACGATATACAAATTTTACTATTAAAATAGATAATAAAAATAAAAAAAGGATGTTAGAAACAACATCCTTTTTTTGTCTATTTATAATTGACAAAAACGGCAGAAGAACGAGGACCTAACTCTAGTCCAGAATCAATCGCATGATAGACAAATTCTTTTGCATCACGTACAGCATCAGTAATATCTTTCTCTAAAGCGAGATTAGATGTAATTGCTGCGGCAAAAGAACATCCTGCTCCGTGATTAAATCCTTCGGTAATTTTTTCTCTTTCAAAATAATGGAATTCTTTTCCATCAAAGAGTAAATCTACTGCAACATCGCCTTCTAAACGCGCGCCGCCTTTAATAACTACATACTTAGGTCCTAACTCATGAATTTTTTCTGCAGCAGCAGCCATGTCTTCTTTTGTTTGGATTTTCATATCGGCTAATGCTTCTGCTTCTACTAAGTTAGGAGTGGTTACTGTAGCGAGAGGTAATAATTCCTTTATAATACTTTCTTTTAGCTTCTCTAGATTTTCTTCACCATTGTTCTTGCAGACCATCACAGGATCAATAATAATCGGTACATTATTTTCAGCTTGTGATTTTAGCCAACGAGCAACTAGATGAATTTGTTTTTCTTCGGGAAGCATTCCTGTTTTAATGGCATCTAAACGATTTAAATCTGTAATCGTATCTAATTGGTCTTTTAAAATAGACGCATGAACAGGATAAATTTCCGGCATATACTGATGAGCTTTGCTAAAAGTAACAATACAACTTAGAGCGCTCATTCCATAACAATGGTGAGCAGAAAAAACTTTCAAGTCAGCAGCTTGGCCTGCTCCACCTGTAATATCTGAGCCAGCAATAGTTAAGATTTTTTTTGTCATATAAATACCTCCTACGCCCTTTATTATAGCAAAAGTTAGCGTTTACAGCACGCTAAAATTATTGTGAAAATGAAAACTTTTTCATTTTGAGCAAAATAGTTGATTTGTAAAAACATTAAGTGATATTGTGAAATCAAAATAGGGGGAAAAGGAGCCAACATAATGATAGATTATAAAAAAATAAAAGAGCAAAGCAATCAACCAATGGATAATTTCCAATTATTAGATGAATCAGGAAAATTATTAGATGAACAAATTTGGGATTGGATGACAGAAGAAGAAATGGTTGAATTGATGAAACGTATGGTATTCATGCGTATTTTAGATGAACGTTCAACTAAATTAAATCGTCAAGGTCGTCTAGGATTTTACGCACCTACTGCTGGACAAGAAGCAAGTCAATTAGGGAGCGTCTTTGCTTTAAATAAAGGTGATTATGTCTTACCAGGATATCGTGATGTGCCACAATTACTATGCCATGGTTTATCTTTAAAAGATGCATTTTTATGGTCTCGTGGTCATATGGATGGAAACCGTTATGCGGATGATTTTTATGCATTACCACCCCAAATTATTATCGGGGCACAATATGTGCAAGCAGCTGGTGTTGCGCTAGGTTTGAAAAAACGAGGAAAAGAACAAGTTGTTGTTACTTATACTGGAGATGGTGGAACTTCTCAAGGGGATTTTTATGAAGGAATTAACTTTGCTGGTGCTTACCAAGCGCCTGCATTATTCTTTGTCCAAAATAACCACTTTGCGATTTCTACCCCACGTGAAGTACAAACAGCTGCCGAAACATTAGCACAAAAAGCAATTGCTGCAGGGATTAGTTATGCTAAAGTTGATGGAATGGATCCTTGCGCAGTCTTTGTAGCTACTAAAATGGCAAAACAATTTATTTTAGAAGGAAATGGTCCTGTCTTAATTGAAACCGATACTTTCCGTTATGGACCTCATACTTTATCTGGAGATGATCCTACTCGTTATCGTACAAAAGAAACAGAAAATGAATGGGAAAAACGTGACCCATTAATCCGTTTACGCTTATTCTTAACAGAACGTGGTGTGTGGAATGAAGAGATGGAAACAACAGTCATTGAAAAAGCAAAAGAAATGATTAAAGAAGCAATTCAAGAAGCAGATAAAGCACCTAAGCAAACAGTAACAGAGTCTTTACAAAATATGTATGAAGTGACTCCACAAAATATTGAGGCACAATTGAAGCAATATGAAGGAAAATAAGGAAGAGGACGAGAATTATGGCACAAATGACAATGATTAAAGCAATTACACAAGCTTTGGAAGTTGCTTTAGAACGAGATGAAAATACATTAGTTTTCGGAGAAGACGTAGGGAATAACGGTGGAGTGTTCCGTGCAACAGAAGGATTACAAGAAAAATTTGGTCCAGATCGTGTATTTGATACTCCATTAGCAGAATCAGGAATTTTAGGACTGGCTTATGGATTGGCATTAGAAAATTATCGACCAATTCCAGAAATTCAATTCTATGGTTTTATGTATGAAGCAATGGATGAAATTGCAGGGCAAATTGCTCGTGCTCGTTTCAAAATGGCTGGAACAAGAAATATGCCAGTAACAATTCGTGCGCCTTTTGGTGGAGGAGTTCATACTCCAGAAATGCATGCGGATAGTTTAGAAGGATTATTAGCACAAACTCCAGGGATTCGTGTAGTTGTTCCATCAAATCCTTATGATGCAAAAGGGTTATTATTATCTTCCATTGAAAGTAATGATCCAGTAATGTTCCTAGAACATATGAAATTATATCGTTCTGTGCGCGATGAAGTACCAGAAGAATATTATACAGTGCCTTTGGATAAAGCGCGTGTAGCGAAAGAAGGTTCTGATGTAACATTAATTGCTTATGGATATATGGTCCAAGAAGCATTAAAAGCTGCACAACAATTAGAAAAAGAAGGTATCCAAGCTGAGGTAATTGATTTAAGAACCATTTCTCCATTGGATACAAATACGATTTTAAATTCAGTGAAGAAAACAGGACGTGCAATTGTTATTCAAGAAGCACAACGTCAAGCTGGAGTTGCGGCACAAGTGGTCGCAGAAATTGCAGAACACGCGATTTTATACTTATCTGCACCTGTAATGCGTGTTACTGCTCCAGATACGGTTTATCCATTTGGTCAAATGGAAAATGCATGGTTACCAAATGCTAAAGATATTGAAAAAGCAGCCAAAGAGGCAATGACTTATTAGGAGGATTATTATGGATTACATTTTTAAATTGCCAGATATCGGAGAAGGAATTGCCGAAGGAGAAATTTTACAATGGTTTGTTAAAGAAGGCGATACAGTAACTGAAGATGATGTCTTATTAGAAGTACAAAATGATAAATCAGTAGAAGAAATTTATGCACCTGTAGAAGGGACGATTCGTTCTATTAAAACAGAAGCCGGTACATTAGCGAGTGTTGGTGATCCATTAGTGGTAATTGAAACTGATCATTTACCTCATGGCGAAGAAGCAACAGAAGAAGCAAGTACAGAAGAGGCATCAGCAAATGAACCAGCTGGAGAAGCAAAAGAAGAGCTAGCACCGCAAGTTCCAGCAAGCAAAAAAACAGATGATATTTTAAATCAACCATTAGCTTTCCCATCTGTTCGTCGTTTTGCTAAGGAAAATAGAGTAGATTTACATTTAGTAACACCAACTGGAAAACATAATCATATTTTACAATCCGATGTAGAAAACTTCTTAGAAAATGGTTCTTCTACAGCAGAAGCTCCTGTGGCTAAAGAAACGGCTTCTACACCAGTCGTAGAAAAAGCAGCTCCTGTTGCGATTGCCAAAGGTGAAGATGAAACAAGAGAAAAAATGACGCCAATGCGTAAAGCCATTGCTCAATCAATGAAACAATCTGCAGACAATATTCCAGCAGTAACTTTATTTGATGAAGTAGAGGTATCTGCACTTTGGGAACATCGTAAAGTATACAAAGAATATGCAGCAGAACAAGATGTTAAACTAAGCTTCCTACCATATATTGCGAAAGCATTAGCGATTGTTGTAGAGAAATATCCAGAATTAAATGCAAGTCTAGATATGGTCAATGAAGAAGTAGTCTATCATCATACATGCAATGTAGGAATTGCAACAAACACAGATCAAGGTTTATATGTTCCTGTATTAAAAGATGTAAAACGTAAAGGATTGTTAGCTTTAGCTAAAGAAATTTCTAATAATACAAGTGATGCTTTAGCAGGAAGTTTATCTGCAGAAGCAATGCGTGGTGGAACGATTACGATTACTAATATTGGTTCTATCGGTGGTGGATTCTTTACTCCAATTATTCGTTACCCAGAAGTAGCAATCTTAGGTATTGGTAAGATTAAAGAAGCACCAATTGTTAAAGATGGAGAAATTGTTGTTGGTAAACAACTTGCCTTATCTTTAAGTTTCGACCATCGCTTAATTGATGGTGCGTTAGCTCAAAACGCGATGAATGAATTGAAACGTCTGTTAGCAGATCCACAATTATTATTATTAGAAGGGTAGGAAGAGAAGCATGGTTGTAGGAGATTTTCCAATTGAATTAGATACAGTTGTTATTGGAGCAGGACCAGGAGGATATGTTGCTGCGATTCGTGCGGCTCAAATGGGACAAAAAGTAGCAGTCATTGAAAAAGGAAATGTCGGCGGTGTTTGTCTAAATGTGGGTTGTATTCCTTCTAAAGCATTAATTCATGCAGGAGAAGTGTTAGAAGCTGCTACTCACAGTGAATTTATGGGAATTCAAATCGAAAAAGCAACAGTTGATTTTGCTAAAACACAAGAATGGAAAGCAAGTGTAGTGAATAAATTGACTTCCGGTGTACGCTATTTATTAAAGAAAAATGGCGTTGAAATTATTGAAGGGGAAGCAATTTTTGTTGATGATAATCATTTGCGTGTAATGACAGAAGAAAGTGGCCAATCTTATTCTTTTGAACATGCGATTATTGCTACAGGAAGCACACCAGTAGAAATCCCATCTTTAGCTTATGGAACAAGAATTATTGATTCTACAGGAGCTCTAAATTTACCAGAAGTACCAAAATCTTTAGTCATTGTAGGTGGAGGAGTTATCGGTTGTGAATTAGGAACTGCTTACGCTCATTTAGGATCTGAAGTTACAATTTTAGAAGGTGCAGATCGCATTTTACCACCATTTGATGCTGATTTATCTAAATTGGTTACAAAAGAAATGGAAAAACAAGGTATGAAGATTGAAACTTCAGTTATGGCTAAATCTGCAACAGAAACAGAAACTGAAGCAACTCTAGTTTATGAAAAAGATGGGGTAGAACACACATTAACAGCAGATTATATTTTAGTTGCTGTAGGTCGTAAACCAAATACAAAAGAATTAGGATTAGAAATGGCCAGTGTTGAAGTCGATGAACGTGGCTTTATCCAAGTCGATGAATGTGGACGCACAACGAATGAAAGTATTTTTGCCATTGGTGATATTGTAGCAGGACCACAATTAGCGCATAAAGCTTCTTATGAAGGAAAAGTTGCAGCAGAAGTAATTAGTGGAAAAGATGTGACTGTAGATTATCGTGCGATTCCAGCAGTAGCCTTTACAAGTCCAGAAGTAGCCACTACTGGAGTTACGCTAAGTGAAATCGAAGGTGATGATCGTTTTGTTGTAAGTACTTTCCCACTAGCAAGTAATGGTCGTGCGTTATCTTTAAATGCAACCGATGGATTTATTCGCTTTATCTCAACAAAAGAAAATAAAATTCTAGTAGGTTGTCAAATTGCAGGACCAAGCGCAAGTGATTTAATTGCCGAAGCAACTTTAGCAATTGAAGCAGGAATGAATGTAGAAGATATTGCATTAACGATTCATCCCCATCCATCTCTTTCTGAGACATTGATGGATACTGCTGAACTTGCACAAGGAATGCCTATCCATATATAATAAGTCTTACTTAGTGTGAAGATAGAAAAGCAAACAGAAGTTCTGTTTGCTTTTTGTTTGGAGGAAAAGATGAAAGAAAATTATAGTTATCCTATTGATTTAGATTGGACGACAGAAGAAATGATTGCAGTAGTAAATGCTTTACAAGCTGTAGAAAAGGCTTATGAAGGAAAAATTAGGGTAAAAGATTTTGCAACTGCCTATAAAGCTTTTAAAGAAGTGATTCCTAGTATTGGAGAAGAAAAACGAATCGGTAGAGAATTTGAACAATTAACGAGATATTCTTTATATCGAGTAGTTCAAGAAATGAAACAAAAAAAAGAAACCGATTGGATCCAAATGCCTTGTAAAAAAATGAAAAGAAATGGAAAAAACTAGAAATCCATTTCATTTTTAATTTGAAAAGTGCTACAATAGAAAAGTATTAAGTCATAGAAGAATGGAGAGTATACTATTGAAAACAAGAGATGACATTCGTAACGTTGCTATTATTGCCCACGTTGACCATGGGAAAACAACATTAGTAAACGAATTATTAAAACAATCAGATACATTAGATGCACATACACAATTAGATGAACGTGCGATGGACTCTAATGATTTAGAAAAAGAACGCGGAATTACAATTTTAGCGAAAAATACTGCGGTTGATTATAAAGGTACTCGCATTAATATCATGGATACTCCTGGACACGCCGACTTTGGTGGGGAAGTAGAACGTATCATGAAAATGGTAGACGGAGTAGTTTTAGTTGTGGATGCTTATGAAGGTACAATGCCACAAACTCGCTTTGTATTGAAAAAAGCTCTAGAACAAAAATTAACTCCAATTTTAGTAGTCAACAAAATTGACCGTGATGCTGCTCGTCCAGAAGAAGTAGTGGATGAAGTGTTGGAATTATTTATCGAATTAGGAGCAGATGATGAACAATTAGAATTCCCTGTAGTTTATACTTCTGCTTTCAATGGAACATCAAGTTTAGAAAGTGATCCTGCTACACAAGAGCATACAATGGATCCTTTATTCGATACTATTATCGACCACATCCCAGCTCCAGTGGATAACAGTGATGAACCATTACAATTCCAAGTATCATTATTAGACTACAATGATTATGTAGGTCGTATCGGAATTGGCCGTGTTTTCCGTGGAACAATCAAAGTAGGAGACCAAGTATCATTATTAAAACTAGATGGTAGCGTGAAAAACTTCCGTGTTACTAAATTATTTGGTTTCTTTGGATTAAACCGTTTAGAAATTCAAGAAGCAAAAGCAGGAGATTTAATCGCTGTTTCTGGTATGGAAGATATCTTCGTTGGTGAAACTGTAACTCCTGTAGATGCCCAAGAAGCATTACCAGTATTACGTATTGATGAACCAACTTTACAAATGGAGTTCCGTGTAAATAATTCTCCATTTGCAGGTCGTGAAGGTAAATTTGTTACTGCACGTAAAATTGAAGAACGTTTAATGAGCGAATTACAAACAGACGTATCTTTACGTGTAGAACCAACAGATTCTCCAGATGCATGGATCGTTTCTGGCCGTGGGGAATTACATTTGTCTATCTTAATCGAAAATATGCGTCGTGAAGGATATGAATTACAAGTATCTCGTCCACAAGTAATTGAACGTGAAATTGATGGCGTATTATGTGAACCATTTGAACGTGTACAAGTAGATACACCAGAAGAATATATGGGTAGCGTTATTGATACATTGAACCAACGTAAAGGTGAAATGCAAGAAATGATTAACCAAGGAAATGGACAAGTTCGTTTAATTTACTTAGTGCCAGCTCGTGGTTTAATTGGATATCCAACAGAATTCTTATCATTAACTCGTGGTTATGGTATCTTGAACCATACATTTGACTGCTACCAACCAGTAATTAAAGGTCAAATTGGTGGTCGTCACAATGGTGCTTTAGTATCTATTGATACAGGAAAAGCAACAACTTATTCTATTATGTCTGTTGAAGAACGTGGTACGATCTTTGTTAACCCAGGTACTGAAGTTTATGAAGGTATGATTATTGGTCAAAATAGCCGTGATAACGACTTAACTGTAAATATCACAAAAGCAAAACAAATGACAAACGTTCGTTCTGCTACTAAAGACCAAACTGCGGTTATTAAAACTCCACGTATTTTAACACTAGAAGAATCATTAGAATTCTTAGCTGATGATGAATATTGTGAAGTAACTCCTGAAAGCATCCGTTTACGTAAGAAAATTTTGAATAAAAATGAACGTGAAAAAGCGGAAAAACGTGCTAAAAAAATGGAAAACAATAAAGATTAATAAAAGTGCTCTCGTAAAAGAGAGCGCTTTTTTTGTTGTAACCAAACTGTAACAATTGTTAGGAAATCGTTATTCTTTTGTTGCCCAATGTCATAATTAATTTGGTATAGTATAACAGTAGACAAGAACAGATACGAAAAGGAAGGAATTTATATAATGAATAATCAAAAATTAAAATTAGCTGTTATTACTGCCGCTCCAATCGCAACAATGTTCTTAGCACATACTGCTAGTGCGGATGAAACTTATACAGTACAATCAGGTGATAGTTTATCTGCGATTGCTAGCAAGTTTAATTCAAATATTGATTCTATTGCGAAAGCAAACAATATTCATGACATTAACCAAATTTACTCAGGACAAGAGTTAACTATTCCAACAGATAAAAAAGCAGAAAAAAATTATACATCTACAGCAACTGCTGTAACTACTTATAAAGCTGCTCCAGCAGCACCAAAAACAACATCTGCTCCAGCAACAGGAAACACATCAAGTGCTAAAGCTTGGATTGCGATGAAAGAATCAACAAATAACTACAACGCTCGTAATGGTCGTTACATTGGTAAATATCAATTAGACGCTGCTTACTTAAATGGTGACTTCTCACCAGCGAACCAAGAGCGTGTAGCAGAAAATTATGTGAAATCTCGTTATGGTTCATGGGAAGCTGCTAAAGCATTCCATCAAGCAAACGGATGGTACTAATTTGTAATTTAATCGTTAAAAGTTCAACCTCAGATGATATTCATCTGAGGTTTTTTGTTTGTTTTCTATTGATCTACTGTCTTATTTATGATCTAATTTTATTAGAATAATAATAAGGAGTGTTTTTTTGAAAGAGATTGTTGCACGAAGCCAAAAAGTAAAATCATTTTTAGATGATAATTATTTTAGAATTCCTGTCTATCAAAGAAGATATAGTTGGGGAGAAACTGAAATTGAAACTTTGATGGATGACATCAAAAATAATTCAGAAGGATATTATATCGGTAATATTCTTTTAGCAAAATCAGATAAGGAAGATAAAGATGTAGTTGATGGACAACAGCGACTAACAACTATTTTTTTAATTTTATTAGCAATTTATGAACAATATTACCTATTAATTAAGAAGGGAGAAAATAGTTTCAATTATTTAAAACGCTTTGAAAATATTTCAGAGGAATTAGGATTAAAAGAAATTCCATTAGATGATCTTGATGAAAATGAACCTCTTCGTCTAGAAAACTTAAAGCTGCTATTGCTAGAAAAAGATAAAAAATTATTGGAATGTTGTATAGAAGCAGCTCAAAGTCAAAATAAAGAAACAACAAAACCAAGTTATGCCAATCAGAAATTAGTAAAATCATATTTATATATTCGTTCTTATTTAGAAACCGAAATCATTGAAGAAGAGATAGAATCGAAGAAAATTTTTAAAAGGCTGACAGAATTTGAAAAAAAAGTACAGGAAGCAGTAGTTTTACCAATTATTTTAGAAGACTTATCGGATGTTTTTTCTATTTTCTCTTCGATGAATAGTAAAGGGCAACCTTTAACAACGATTGATTTATTAAAAGCAGATTATTTAAGTTATAGCCAAGAAAATCAAGAGGAAGCGTTGAAAGAGTGGCAGACATTTATCAGCTTATTATCATTTGATAAGAAAAAAGATGAAGTGAAAAAAGGAGATGCCGATCGCTTTTTACAAAATAATTATGATGCCTTTTGTAGTACGACAAGTAGTTCGATTACTGTTAAACAGTCTTTACGAAAATACCAGGATTTAATAAGAAAAAGAGTAGAAGAAGATAGAAGTGTACTTCCTTTCATTAAAGAGTTACAAAAAACGGCTTTGATTTATCGACAAATCGAGCAACCAGAAGAAAAACAAGAAGCGTTAAAGGAAGTATTGAACGAAGAAATTTTCGATTTATTAAAACAATTAAAGCTTTTAGATACGAATTCAGCGTATCCATTACTTTTCTTTTTATTACAAGAAAGGAGAAAGGAAAATGTTTCTAAAGAAAAATTAGCAGAGATTTTAGAGTATTTAGTTCATCTTTTTGTTCGTCGTAATACCATTAAAGTTCCAAAAGCTTCTAATTTAAGAGGACAATTATTGGGCATTTTACGTCGAATAGAGAAAAAAGAAAACATAGATTATGAAAAAGATCTTTTGGCAGAATTGAAAAAAATTGCAGATAAATATTTGAGTGATGATAAGTTCCAAAGCTCATTATCTGGATCGGTATATAGTGAGTTTACTAAGACCACACGATTTATGTTAGTGGGAATTGAACGAAATGCCCATAAAGAAGGAAAGGCATTTTACTTTGATAAACAAAATCAAGATTCATTAGATGAAAAAGATAAAAAAGGTTATCGTTGGGAAATTGAGCATATTTTCCCGCAAGATGAGAATCTACCTTCTCCATGGAGAAAAATGATATCAGAAGAAGATGACGAAAAAGCTAAAGAAAAACACCAATTATATAAAGATAAATTAGGAAATTTAACTTTGACAGGTTATAATTCAGGAATGGGAAATAGAAGTTTCCAAGAAAAAAGAGATTACAAACATAATGGAAAATATGTTGGATTAAAAACACCACTATATTTAAATTCTTCCATTGCGGAAGGAAATATTGATGAAAAAAAAGATTGGACTCTAGATGATATTGATCGTCGTACAAAGAATCTAATTCAGGAATTAATTACCATTTATAACATATAAAAAAATCCGGGAATCATTTTGATTTCCGGATTCTTTGTATAACTCAATTTATTTATTTTTATCGGATAAAATTCGATTATATTTTTTATAAAAGACAGCAAATAGTAGAGCAATCGCAATTGCATATAAAATACTTGTAATGTAATATGCATAACCGTATCCTGCAGGTGTTACAAATAAAATATAACGAGTAAATAATCCTACTAAGAAAGATAAGATTGCAAAGACAAAGTTCATTAAAGAGCTAAATGCTGGACGTAAACTTTTATCTACTAAATGCATTTGTAATGATTGTTGAATAGGTTTAGAAGCATTCGCAAATCCTGAACGGAAGAATAAAATAATTCCAATCATCAATGCGGTATGTGATCCAAACATCATTCCATTTGGCATTAGTAATAATAGTGGAATTACCACGATTAATAAACCACCAATAGAACCGATGGCCCCTAATTTTTTCTCTAACCATGGTGAAATCATGTAACCAATAACAACTGCTAAACTTTGTAAAGATAGAATAGTAGAAATTGTTCCACGATCAATATGTAGAGAAGTATTTAAGAAAATAGGGAAGTAAGGAGCAATAATGCTTGCACCTACTTGAATAATGATTAAAAAGGCAATCCAAGAGACCACTCGTTTAGATAATAGTGGCATATATTTTTCTTTGAATGATACCTTTGGTTTTTCTACTGATTTTGTAGTTTGTTCTTGATAATCTGCTTTCTTTTCTTTCAAAAAGAAACATAAGATTACTGCCGCAATGACTAATCCCATCGCGATGTAAATCACACGTTGATACGATTGAATATAGCTCATTTTTTGTGTTGCAGTTAATAAGCTTGGATCACTAGAAAGTGTGGCAGCTTTTTGGTATGAGGTATGCAATAATTTACCAAAAATCATAACGACCCATTTTCCAGCAAAGAAAGTTACAATCGTTTGTGTCAATAAATTAATATACATTGTACGAGAAAACATTTTAACTTGTAGAGAATCTGGTACATATGTAGTTAATAATAAAGGGTAAGTGTAGTCGAACATAGAATTTCCGACATACATAATAATATAAAGAATTGCAATAAGTGATGGCGCATGAGCCATTCCTGAAAAAAAGAGCGCTAATGAACTACAAATTCCGGCTCCAATTAACATTTTTTTATACCCAGTTTTTGGAATTACAAGCAATAGTAGTGAAATTAATACTGAAGAAATAGAAGTATACATTCCCATTCCTTTCACAATATTAGGGGCTACTAAATCTAGATAAGATAAGAATACATTGGTTGTAATCCCTGTTGCCATCCCCATGATAGCGTAAGATAAGATAAATATGGAACAATTCCATCGATAGCGTTGATTCCATACTTCCTCCATGTTTTATCCCCAACCTTTCTCTTTTAATAAGTTATACTAGGTTATTGTATCATTTTTTAAGAACCATGAATACATATAATAAAAAATTAACATTAAAAAACCAATATAAATATGTTATAATAATTATTCCTATATAGACAAAAGATATACATTTCACAAGAAAATAAATAAGAAAAATAAAGTGAGAGAGGAAATGATTTGGAAGAATAAAAAAATAAAATGGATTATATTGATTATTTCTATGTTTTTTATTACAAGTTGCAGAATAGATCATTCAAAAGAGGAATCAACCAAAGAAACAAAACCAAAAGTTGAAAAACAAAAAACAATAAAAAAAGAGAAAAAGAATGAAAACAAATCCGCCTCTAAAGCTAAAAAGAAGAAAAAGAAAATTTCTTCAAAGAAAAAAACAAAAGAAACATCGTCTGCAGAAAAGGAAAATATTAATACTGTAGATAGTTCTAATGCTACTTCTTCTACCTCCTCAGTACAATCATTGAATCCACCGCAAAATGAAGTACAAAGCTCGGTTCCACCAGGAGTAGATCCTGTAACTGGAATGGGACGTTGTTTAAGTTATGATGAAATGACACCTGAACAGCGAAAAGCTTGGGATGAGGCTTATAAACAATTAGAGGAGAAAGAAAATAATAATGAAGAAGAATGGAATGATGAAGGAACTCCTATCGATGAAGAAGTAGGAATGACTTCTTATGATATGTTGACGGAAGCAGAAAAACAAGAATTAAATGAATTAATGAATACTGGAGCAACATCAGGAAGAATTCAAAGTTGGTGGATGGAGCATGATCGTTTGCATGCGAATCAATAAAAAAAGAGGTCATAGACCTCTTTTTTATTTGCTTGCTGAGAATAATTTTGGTTGTAATTTATAAATTAAAACACAGAAGATGCAAGCAACAATAGCTGTAATTAAAGCACTTCCACCATTTACAACTAAAGAATATAGTACGGCAGGGAAGTTTTTAGGCGCATATTGTCCCCAGAAAACAAATCCTGCGATGAAATGCCAGAAGAAACGAGCAAATGTACCAACGGTTGCAGATAAAATAATAACGCGTACTGGATGATTTCCTTTGATAAATTGTTTATAGAATAAACCAGTAAATCCAGCAAAAGTAAATGCTAAAATGTATTCAATAAAACCTTGACTGAAAGATAAGATTTGAGCACTACCAATAACAATTTTCATTAGTCCCCAAACCAATCCACTACTTAAAGCAGGAATAAAACCACGACGTAATCCTAAAATAACCATAGGAATCATTCCTAATGAAATATCAATGATACCAAATTGGAGTGGAATTAAAGACAAGACATAAGCGATTACAGCGCAAAAAACCACTTCAATTGAACATACTAACTTCTTGTTTTTCATAAAAAACTCCTTTCTTAACATTACCTTTATTATAACAAGTTTATAGAAATAAGAATTTGGGATCTATAAATTTAAGAGAAAAATAAGAATTCAAGCAAAATGAATTATTTTTTCGTATAATAAAGACAGTAGGATAAGGAAAAAGGTGATGTACTCATGTATCAAGGAATTGTAAAATGGTTTAATAATAGAAAAGGATTTGGTTTTATTACTAAAGAAGATGGTGAGGATATTTTTGTCCATTATACAGCAATTTGTGATAATGGTTATCGTAGTTTAGCTCGAGGAGAACACGTAACTTTTGAAATCGCAGAAGGAGAACATGGACCACAAGCTTATCAAGTAACAAAAAATAAATGATGAAATAAATCAAAAAAAGAAACGTACAACAAAAAAGAATATGGTATACTGAAGCAAAGAATAAAAGGAAAGTAGGGGGAGTATGGCGCGTAGAAGAATGAGTAAGCATGAAAAACCTAAAAAAAGAACAGGGCTAAAAGCCACAGTCATTATTTTGGTTTTATTTATTATTTCAGGATTTAGTGGGTATTTTTATGCAAATTTAACAAAACAAAAATCAGAAGAAGCAAGTAATTCTATTGAGCGAAAAAAAGAAGAAGAAAAAGAAAAAAGCGAAAAAGTTCATTCCTTTAAATTAAAAGAATGGATTCGTTTTGATGAAAATGTTCGCTTAAAGGTGACGGATATTTCTTATTATGAAACACCAAATGGACCTAAAAATCCATTAGGAATTACAGTGACAGTAGAAAATGAAAGTAATAAAAAACAAGAATTACCGCCAAAATATTTATTTGATTTGTCTGCTAATGATCAATTATTCCAATCTATTGGAATTTATGGTCTACAAGAACTAGAAGCACATCAATTAAGTGCTAAAACTGCACCATTAGATAAAAAAGAGAAACGTGAAGTAGTTTACTTATTTACGACAAAAGATAAAAAAGCATTAGAGGCAAAAGAAGGGAAATTAACGATTGAAACGCCAGAAGGAAAACAAGAAGTAACATTGAAGATGCCAAAATTATCTGATGATAAGAAAAATATGATGGCAACAGAAGAAACTTCAAAAGAAAAAGTGATTCAATCTTCATCCACAGAAGAAAGTTATGTAGAAGAAAGTAGTACATATGAAACACATTCTTCTCAAGAACCACAAGCTCAAAATCAGCAAAATAATACAAATGCTTCTGTAGAAACTCCTATGGCACAAAATCAACCGACAAATCAAGGTCAACCACAAGTTTCTCCTTCCGGTCAAAAAGAAAATATGCCTGTTCAGCAGCAACCAATGCAAAATAATCATGAACAAAATATGCAAGGAAATGGCCAAAATCAAGGGTTTGTTAATCCACAATAAAAATAATTTTACTCTGTAAAGAAAAAACTCTTTACAGAGTTTTTTTTTTCTGATAAGATAAATACCGTGATAAAAATATAGGAGGTGCAAACATGGCAGTAAAAATTCGTTTAAAACGTATGGGTTCTAAGAAAAAACCTTTCTACCGTATCGTAGTTGCTGATTCACGTTCTCCACGTGATGGACGTTTCATCGAAACTGTAGGAACATACAATCCAGTAGCAGACCCAGCACAAATTACATTAAAAGAAGAAAATATTATGGAATGGTTATCTAAAGGTGCTCAACCATCAGATACAGTTCGTAATATCTTATCTCGTGAAGGCATCATGAAAAAATTCCATGAAGCTAAACAAGCGAAATAATAAATGATAATTTGCCTCGCCTTTGTGCGAGGCTTTTTTTACAGAAAGGATCTCTATGAAAATTTTAGGTCAAACAGAATATTTAAATGTTGGAAAGATTGTCAACACTCAAGGATTAAAAGGAGAAGTACGCGTTTTAGCTGTCACCGATTTTGCAGAAGAACGTTTTGCTCCTGGCAAAGAACTTTTACTTTTTTTACCTAAAAGTAAAGAACCAATTGCCTTAACTGTAGAAACAAGTCGTCGACATAAAAATTTCTATATTTTAAAATTTGTGGGTTATGATCACATTAATGAAGTAGAAAAATTCCGTGATGGCGAACTAAAGGTAAATCGAGAAGATACAGTAGAATTGGAAGAAAATGAATTTTACTATTTTGAAATTATTGATTGCTTAGTGGAAGATGAAACTCGTGGAGAATTAGGGAAAATTACTGAGATTTTGACTCCTGGAGCGAATGATGTTTGGGTAGTACAATCCAAAAAATATGGAGAAGTATTGATTCCTTACATTGAATCTGTAGTAAAATCAGTAGATGTAAAAAATAAAAAAGTCTTTGTTGATTTACCTGAAGGATTGATAGATTAATGAAAATAGATGTATTAACTCTTTTTCCAAAAATGTTTACCGCGTTAAATGAATCTGTGATTGGTAAAGCACAGGAAAAAGGATTATTAGAATTTTCCACACATGATTTCCGTAATTATGCTCAAAATAAGCAACATCATGTTGATGATTATCCTTATGGTGGTGGAGCAGGAATGCTACTACAAGTAGAACCGATTGATCTTTGTTTAGAAGAAGTCGTGGATAAAGAAAAAAAACCACGAGTAATCTTACTTGATCCTTCGGGAGTTCCTTTTAATCAAGCGTTAGCAGAAGATTTTGCTAAAGAAGAACAATTGATCTTTATTTGTGGACACTATGAAGGATATGATGAGCGAATTCGTGATTTAGTGACAGATGAAGTATCTTTAGGAGATTATGTCTTGACCGGTGGAGAATTAGGCGCGATGGTAATGATTGATGCAACGGTTCGTTTATTACCAAATGTACTGGGAAATCAAGAAAGTGCCAAAACAGATTCTCATTCCACTGGACTTTTAGAACATCCACAATATACCCGTCCTGCAGAGTATAAAGGAAAAAAAGTACCTGCAGTATTGATGAGTGGAAATCATGAAAAAATTCGACAATGGAAAGTGAAAGAAAGTTTACGCCGCACGTATTTACGTCGTCCAGATATGCTAGAAAAGTATTCATTAAATGAAGAAGAAGCTGAATTTTTAGCTCAAATTAAAGAAGAAGTAGAATGATTTTTTCATTCTGCTTTTTTTTAATCTAAAAATTTAAAAAATAAAAAAATGAAATCATATGTTTCTATTACAATAAGAAATAAAATAAATAGATAAAAGGAGTCTTTTATGAAGAAAGTATTATTTCATTCACTTTTGATTTGTAATTTATTTTTGATTTCAAGTTGTGGGACTTCAGGAGGAGAAAAGGAATCTAAGAACAGTGATTCAAGTGCTTCTCAAGAACAAATCAATAAGAAAAAACAAAATCAAAAGAAAAAAGAAAATAAGCAAGAAAATAAAGAGAAAGATGAGAGTAATAAGGGAAATCAACTCAATCCAACGAAACCGATTTCCTTATCTGAAATTCAGAAGGAAAAAATCAATCAAGAGATGGTAAGATATTGTAATACTATGGCAAGTAGAAATCAAATGATGTTATCACGTGAAGGTTTTATAACACCACGTGGTGTGGAAGGTGGAACATATACTGTAAATACTCAAGATGGTCCTGCTCATATTTTTGATCATCCATCAGGATTGAACGTTGTTGGTAAGGAGACATTTTATACCCCAACAGAAGATGGTTCAGGCGTACAAAATGATAGAGGAATTAGTGATGTTAAACCAAATACAGAAATAAAGAGATATGTTTGGTGTAATAATGGAAAGGTATACGAGTGGACTACACGAACAGATGGTACTATAGAAGATATGAAATTACAGGGATGGTATACATTATATAAAGATGGTGAACGATTAGCTAAAGAAGATGTTACTTTCCACGAAACAAAAGACAAAGAGATGCAAAAAGAATATATTCGTATTTTTGATGAAGTGAAAGCAAATTCTACCAAAAATAGTTCCGGAGAACAAGGAAAATGGAATAAAAATAAATCAGTGGAATTGGATCGTTTTATGCAGCAATGGTCTCAAAAGATGAATCAAAAATATAGTCCTGGAACAATTAATACAGAAAAAGACTATATTATGATGGCATTTAAGAGTATGTCTAATAGAAAAAATTTGGTAGAAGGTACAGAATGTTATGTCCCACAATATAAAGGAAAAGATTTTGATTATACTTGTGGTCAACCACAAAATAAAGATCAATATCAAGTGGTTGCATGCTATGGTCCAGCAGAAATTAAATTTGAAGATGGAAATTCTGAAAAACCACATTACTATATTTTTGCTATCCGAGATAATAAAGGAATTGTTTTTAATTGTGATGATGAAAATGGTTCTATTAGACAAACTTCCAATCAAGAATTACAAGAAGGATTTGCTAAAATTGTTGAACAAAAAAAATAAGAGGGAGAAAAATCTTCCTCTTATTTTTGTACTTTTCTGACTTTATAATAATGATAAGCTACAGTAAAACCAATTACGCTCACAACAATAACAAAGAAAACAGACGTTGGTAATTCAAATCCGATTTGCGGAATAGATAAGAATAATTTTACAGCGATAATTAAAATTAAAACATAAGCCATCGTTTCTAATTCTGGAATTTTTTCCATTAATTTAGTAATGATTTCCGCAATTCCACGCATACTTAAGATCCCAATCATTCCCCCAATTAAAATGACTACTGGGTTTGGTGATAAAGCTAAAGAAGCTAGGACAGAATCAACAGAAAAGACAATATCCATTAATTCAATACTAATAACTACTTTCCAAAACAAGGCTTTACCTGAAGATTTTACCTTATTAACATGAATTTCTTCTTCTTCATGTTTTCCTTTTTTGATTTCATATAGGTGGCGAATCGCTAAATAGAATAGATAAGCGGCACCTAAAATTTTAATCCATTCCATGTGAATTAAATAAGCACCCAGTCCGATAATAATGAAGCGGAATAAGTAAGCACCCCATAATCCATAAATTAAAGATTTTTGTTGCTCTTTTTCGGTTGGTAATTGTTTTGTTTGTGCTGCTAATACGACAGCGTTATCTACAGATAATAAACATTCCATAATGACTAAAGTGAAAATAATCATCCAGTCACTAGGTTCACATAGCGCTTCTTTCCAGTTCGCCAAATGGAAGAAAGGCGCATATAAAGATTCTAAAAATTGCATAGTTCCTCCTTTATAAGCATACAAATTTTAACCATTTTTTAGTGTACCATAGATAAGAAAAAATTGCTTAAAAGAGTTTTGAAAAATTTCCTTTACACTCGATTTTACTTATGATATATTAGGTAAAGAGTTTTGAACTCATATTACGAGTATTCCGCTGTAGATTCAACACTCTATACGAATGCTTTAGAAAAAAGGGGAAAATAAAATGAATCCATTAATTCAAGAATTAACACAAGAACAATTACGTTCAGATATTCCTGACTTCCGTCCTGGGGACACTGTTCGTGTACACGCGAAAGTAGTTGAAGGAACTCGTGAACGTATCCAAATCTTCGAAGGCGTTGTTATCAAACGTCGTGGTGCTGGAATTAGCGAAACTTATACAGTTCGTAAAATTTCAAACGGTGTTGGGGTTGAACGTACATTCCCATTACACACTCCACGTGTAGAAAAAATCGAAGTAACTCGTCACGGTAAAGTTCGTCGTGCTAAATTATACTACCTACGTAACTTACATGGTAAAGCAGCACGTATCAAAGAAATCCGTCGCTAATCAGAAATTTAAAAGAGTCACAGTCGTGGCTCTTTTCTTTTATGAAAAAATGCAAATAATTTTAGTTTTAGTGTTGTTTTGTAGCTAAATTATGTGATAATAAAAGAGAGCATAGAGAAAAAATAAAATATAAGAAAAGAAGGTGGAGAAATGGAGAACAAACGTTCGTTTTTCATGCGTTATCAAATGATTACGCGTTTTGTTATTGTCATTTTTACAGGAATTATTTCAGCGATTGCGGTAAATGATTTTCTTGTTCCAGGTGATGTATTTGCCGCAGGGGTAACTGGGGTAGCTCAGTTGTTAGAAGGATTGTTTTCATTTTTACACATTCCAATGAAGACTGGGATCTTAATCTTCTTGATTAATATTCCGATTATGATTCTAGGATGGGTGAAATTAGGAAAACAAAATACCATTTATAGTATTTTGACGGTTTTCTCAGTTTCATTCTTTACAACAATCATCCCACAAACAACAATTACAGATAACCAATTAATGAACTCATTAATGGGTGGAGTTCTTTTAGGGATGGCTGTTGGGCTATGTTTGAAATTCGGTTTTACGACCGGTGGTTTAGATATTGTCTCTTTAGTACTTTCTAAGACTACTGGAAAAACTGTAGGTAGCTTTATGATGTTAATCAATATGTTAATTGTTATTTTTGCTGGTATTTTCTATAACTTAGCGAGTGCATTATATACAATTATCTGTATTTTTGCGATGACTCAGGTCATTGACTTGATTCATACAAGTCACCAAAAACTAACTGCTTTTATTACAACAAGCAAAGCAGAAGAAGTAAAACAATCAATCTTAAAAGATTTAGTTCGTGGTTTTACTCTAATGCCATCTGTAGGTGGTTATAGTGGTCAAGACACAATGACAATTATGATTGTTATTTCTCGCTATGAATTATATGATTTAGAACAAGCAGTTTACACTGTAGATGAAAATGCGTTTGTAAATATCGTTCCAACACAAACAGTATTGGGTCGCTTCTATAATGAGGATGAACAGAAAGCAATAAAACGAAAATAGTGAAAAAGTTCCAAAGTAATGTAAACTTTGGAACTTTTTTTATATCAAAATACTAATGAAATTGTTTAAAGCATGAGCGCCAAAAGATAGTAAAACATTATTATTGTTGCGACTATACAGTAAGCTGAGCATCCACCCATTCCAAATATAAGGCAAAGCTTGTGGCCACTGACTAAAGGATGAAATGTGAATCAGCCCAAAAAGGAAAGAAGATATTAAAATAAGCATCCATTTTGGAAATTTAGTACTGAATTGGCCAATTATTACTTCACGGAAAAATAATTCTTCATTAAAAGGCCCAATCAAACTAACAGTTAGCATAAATAAAAAGTTAGATAAAGGACTACCTACTTTTAATAAAGAATCAACAGCAGCTTGATTTTCCGTTTGAATAAAAGATAAAAAGATAGATCCAACTAACATTAAGATAAAAGTGAAGATAATTTTTCCTAGACTTTTCCAAATTCTATTTTTTATCAATTGTAAATCATTTTTTAATTCTTGATAGAAAATCAAGATACCCAAGCTCATACACAACAAATGAAAAATAAAAAAGCCATATTGGCGTAACATTTCTGCATTCATTAAAGAACAATGGAAGATTTGTTGATAAAAAGAGCTGGATAGAGGAGCAAGAGTATATCCTAAACAAAGATATACAAATAGAAAAGCAATAATTTTACTCATTGGAGTTGCTAAAAATCTTTTTTGTTTCATTATTTCCTCCTTTTTTGATATATTAGCATAGAAGGAAAAAAAGAAAAAGAAGAGAGGAAAGATTGTGAATTATACAGAAGAGCAAATTGAAGAAATTAAAGAAGATATTTTAGAAGCTTTAGAGACTGTAATTGACCCTGAATTAGGTATCGATATTGTTAATTTAGGATTAGTATATAAAATTGAATTAAATGAAGAAGGACATCTGTATATTGAAATGACATTAACTACAGTAGGTTGTCCTTTAGCAGATGTGTTGATCCAAGGAGTTAAGGACGCGATGACAGAAGTGGATGAAGTGAAAACCGTAGAAGTAGAGCTAGTTTGGTCTCCAGCTTGGACAACCGATCGTATGAGTCGATATGCTCGTATCGCATTAGGAGTGCATTAAAAAACTCGGTAGTATTTACTACCGAGTTCTTTTTTTATGAATCCCATTCTACATCATAGGCAGGATAAGTATTTGGATCCATTTCACCATTACTATGGAACTTATAAGATTTTTCATCACGTTTATCAGGTTTATCTAATCCTAACTGAACACGTAAACGATGACGAATAAAGGCTAAACTATCTTTTTTCAAAGCAACAAAACTTTCTCCATTATAAGTAAAGCCACTCCAATCAAAAGTATAGTTGGTAATATGAATTCCTGTTTTTAATGCTTCTGATGCTAAACCTAAAATAATAGGTCGAGGCATATTTGTTTTAATATGACCATTTAATGTTTGTAGAACTTTCGCATACTTAGTTAAAGAAGCAGATTCCATTGCTCGATTTACAATCGCACCAATTACTTCTTGTTGACGTTTTCCTCGTTGAATATCATCATCAATATGACGTGTACGAGAAAAGGCTAAAGCTTCTTCACCATTCAATAATTGATGTTTTCCTTCTTTAAATGTAATGTTCATTTTACCATTTGCATCTTGCTCTGTTAAATTAAAAGGTACATCGATATAAATACCACCAAAAGCATTTACGACATCTTCCAACGTATCAAAATCCACACGAACATAATAGTCAATTGGGATATCCAATAATTTTTCTACAGCATCAATTGTTCCTTCTTCTTGAGCAATAGAATAGGCAGAATTGATTTTTCCAGTTGTATTATAATTCTTTTGTTTCATTGTGACATACGTATCACGTGGAATGGAAACCATTGAGGTATCTCCATTTTTAGGATTGTAAGTACAAACAATCATACTATCTGTACGTGTTGTAGACAGATGTCTTTCTTTTGTATTATCAATTCCCATAATTAAAATCGAAATGGGTTTATCTACTGTTTCTAATTTCAAATCGTCATCACTATCTTTTTCAGTAGGTAAGGCTTTATAAGAATTATCGAGTAATTGATTTGCATGATTTATTGTATAGCCAACATAAAAACAAGTGACACATCCTAAAACAGTAAGTAGAATCACAACACAACGTAAAATCGTTTTCTTCCAGTCTATATTTTTCTTTTGTGGTTGTGGTTCTTCTTCTTCGTTTGTAGGAGTTTCTTCTTTTGGCTTCTTCTCCGGATCATCAAAATCAGTGATAGATAACTTTTTCATATTCTCATGGAAAGAAGTCATATCAATCGCTGAAGTAGAATCTGACTTTGATTCTTGACTACCTTTAGAAGAATCATCAGAAACAGGGAGAGAATCCTCTACGTGTTTATTATCTTCTCTTTTTTCTGTCAAAAAAATCATTCCTTTAAAATTTTAAAAATCTACAACTTCTATCATACTAAAGATTATGCTATTTGAAAACTATAAAAAGGAAGATGAAGAAAGATTTAACAATGAAACGCCTTTTGCAAAACCTTTTCGATTATGTTAAAATTTTTGAGAAAATTACAATGTACAAAAAGATAGGAAGAAGTAAAATGCAACCAGCAAAAAGAAATGAAATAAAAGTACAATTTGATTTAGTAACCAAAGAATTTGATTTAGCAAAAAAAAAATCAGATAAGGTGAAAGCACTTTTTCATTTGAATAGAGAAGAAATTCCAACTTTTTGGGCTTTGAAAGGAATTAGTTTTAAAGTTTATAGTGGAGAAGCCATTGGACTTATTGGGATTAACGGAAGTGGGAAATCTACTCTTTCTAATGTTCTGTCTGGTATTATTCCTGAGACTACAGGAGAAATGACTGTTAATGGTGAGACTTCTATTATTGCTATTGGCGCTGGACTAAAAGGAAATTTAACAGGAATTGAAAATATTCGCTTTAAAGCCTTAATGAATGGATTGAATGAACAAGAAATTGAGGAAAATATGAATTCTATCATTGAATTCGCGGATTTAGGAGATTTTATTTACCAACCTGTTAAAAATTATTCAAGTGGGATGAAATCACGTTTAGGTTTTGCGATTGCAGTCCATCAAGATCCGGATATTTTGATAATAGATGAAGCTCTTTCTGTTGGAGATGAGACCTTCTATCAAAAATGTGTAAATAAAATTTTCGAATTTAAAAAACAAGGAAAAACAATCTTTTTTGTCAGCCACTCTTTAGGTCAAATAGAAACTCTATGTGATAAGGTAGTATGGATGCATTACGGTGATATGCGTTTATTTGGCCCTACAAATGAAGTTTTGGCGGAATATAGACAATTCATTCAATGGTTTAAACAATTGAGTGAAGAAAAAAAGAGTGAATATCAGAGACAAGAAAAAGAAAAACAAAAAAATTTCTCATTACAAAAAATGCTGGAGCAAAGAGTAGAAATAGAACAAAGAGATCAAATTCAAGAAGTAATGAATAAAAAGAAAAGTTCAGATAAGTTGGATGTAATATCGAAAATAATTTTATTTGTTTTAATAGTAATTTATTGTTTTGGATTATTAAATATACTAAATCCTCATTTTGTTCATCATATTCTTCGAACTGTTCATCATATTCTTCGCATGTTTTTATAAGAGGATAATATATCATGAAAGCACAGTTAAAAAAATGGTATATGTCTTTATGTAGACATTGGATCAAAAATGAAACGTTAGAAGAAGGTACTGTTTTTCTTTGTTCTTTTCCTAAAAATAATAATGGTTGGCTAGAAGAATGGATAGCATTACATCCTAATATGCCCATCGTAATTGCTTGCAATAAAAAAGTAAAAGAAGAGTATCAAAAGTTCAAAGAAGAAAAAAATGTTCGTCTTCTTTCTTTAGAACCTTCTTTTGTTTTTTTTAGAGAGGTTTTGCCTTTTATTGCTAAACAAAAATATATCTTTGCGGATAATTATTTTGCTTTTCTAGCTGCTTTTCCTTTCCAAAAAGAGCAAAAGATTATTCAATTGTGGCATGCGGACGGGGCAATTAAACAATTTGGACGTGAAAATCCTCAAAATGAAAAACGCAGTTTAGTAGATCAACAACGCTTTGAGGAAGTATATGCTCATTTTACGCATTATATTGTTGGTTCTAAACGAATGGGTGAAGTTTTTATGCACTCTTATGGTGCGAAAGAGGAACAAATTTTACCTTTTGGTTTTGTTCGGACGGATGCATATTTTAAAAAAGAAAATCGACAAAAATGGGAAGAAGAAGTGGAAAATATTTATCCAGGATGGCAAGGGAAAACGGTGATTTTATATGCACCTACTTATCGGGAATATGAAGAACAAGATCAATTCCCAAGAGAGAAAATTCGAACCCTTGAAGACGTAATTTTAATTGAGCGGTATCATCCACATAGTCGCTTTTCTTCTACAGAAATCGCAATTAGTAATGAAGCACTATGGTTAAGAACAGATATTTTAATTACGGATTATTCGTCCATTCCTTTTGAATATAGTTTATTGCATAAAAAAGGAACAATGATCTTTTATCAATATGACCAAGAAGAATATCAGAAAGCTTCAGGCATTCAACCATTGATGACAGATTGGCCAGGAGTGATTGTAAAAACAAAAGGTGAGTTATGTTCCGCAATTCAACAGAGGGTTGAGATTTCTTATGAGAGATTTAATGAACAATGGAACGAATATAATCAAGGAACTACCGTACAACAAATTACAGAATGGATGAAAGAACAATGAAACAAATCGAATCCTTTTTAGGTGTCCCTGTTGATGTTATTACAGAAGCAGAAGTGATTCAAAAAGCAAAACTTGCATTACAAAAAAAAGAGCAGTTAAGAATTACAAGTGTCAATCCACAAATTAGTTTAGAATGCCAAAATCACCCAAAAGCCAAAAAATATATTGAAGAAGCACAAATTCGTATTCCAGATGGAATTGGAATTGTAAAAGCGTCACGTATTTTAGGAGGGAAAATTATCGAACGAGTGACAGGATATGATGTCATGGTAAAATTGCTTTCTTTGGCAAATGAAGAGAAAAAGAAAATTTTCCTCTATGGAGCAAAGCCAGACGTAGTACTTGCGGCTAAAAAAGAAATTGAGCGAGAATATCCTTTTCTTTCTGTTGTCGGAGCAGTGGATGGTTACGGCAGTCTTTCTGAAGAAGAACTAGTGCAAAAAATTCAAGAAACGCAGCCAGATTTTCTTTTTGTTGCATTAGGATTTCCTAAACAAGAAGAGTGGATTGAAAGAAACTGTGCTCAATTGGGTTCAATGATTATTGAAGATGTAGGTGGTAGTTTTGATGTGATTAGTGGCTTTGTTTCTCGTGCTCCAGAATGGATTCAAAAAATTCATTGTGAGTGGTTATATCGATCATTAACACAAAAAGGAAAATGGATGAGAATTGTTCAAGTCCCTATTTTTCTTGGAAAAATTTATCGTCAAAAATTAAAAAGAAAGGACGAAGTAAATTGAAAGATGTAATTAGTGTCTTAAAAGAGAATATTACCCATTTGGGAATGATTGCTCGTATTGCTCGTTATGAGGATAAAGCAAATTATCAGAGTCATTATTTAGGCTTATTATGGCAATATTTAAATCCTGCAATTCAAGTTGGAATTTATTTCATTATTTTTGGCTTAGGATTACAACGTCATGGAATAGGAGGAGTTCCATATATTTTATGGATGTTAATCGGAATTGTACCTTGGTTTTTTATGTCTCAGTGTTTTACGGGAATGTCACGTAGTATCTTTTCTAAGATAGGAACAATATCTAAAATGAAATTTCCGGTTAGTATTTTGCCTACAATTAATATGGTGAGTAATTTAACCTCTTATTTTGCGATGATGGTTATTGTATTGATTATGTTATTTTGTTATCATACTCCAATTTCGCTATATTGGTTACAATATTTTTATTATGTACTATGCATGTTTGCACTTATTTTTTCATTAGGAATTTTAAATTCTACAATCTCTGTAATTATAAGAGATTATCATGTTGCATTACAGTCTGTAAATCGAATTTTATTTTATATAAGTGGAGTTATTCTAAATATTAATGATAAAAATTATCCACCATTGTTAAGAAAAATTTTCTCTTTAAATCCCTTTAATTATGTAATTAAAGGGTTTAGAGAAACTTTTGTTTATAAAAAATGGTTCTTTGATGATCCTATTATGATGATTTATTTTTGGAGTTTTGTTTTGTTAGTTTTAATTATCGGCTGTCACTTACATATGAAATTCCGTAATCGATTTATTGATTTTATTTAAAAAATAGTGGTTCTCCTTTTGGGGAGCCACTTTTTTGTTATAATAAAAAAGATAAGGAGCGAAATTATGAAAAAAATGATTCAACAATGTAGCCAATGGATTTTAGCATTTTACCGTAAAAAAGGGCCACAAAATTTTATCTATTTTGAAAGCTTTCATGGGAAGCATTATAGTGATAATCCGCGTGCTATCTATGAAGAATTAAACAAGGAATATCCAGATCTTCCTTGTATTTGGGGAGTAAAAAAAGGATTTGAGCAACCTTTTATAGAGGCAGGTGTACCTTTTGTTTATCGCTTTTCTAAAGAATGGTTCCAAGCTTTAGCACAAGCAAAAGTTTGGGTGATTAATAATCGAACAAAATATTGGTTGAAAAAATCACCTTTTACTCTATACATCCAAACTTGGCATGGGACTCCTCTAAAAAAGATTGGCTTAGATATTCCAGAAGTAACGATGCCAAATATTACTACAGATGACTATCGGACTTCAATTTTACAGGATACAAAAGATTGGGATATCGTTTTGTCTCCTAGTACGTATACTACGGAGAAATTATCTTCTGCCTTTTCTTTAAAACAAGAACAAATATTACCAAGTGGATATCCAAGAAATGACTTTTTAGTGGCATTAAAAGAAAAAAAAGATTGGGCTTTACAAAAAGTAGAAGCAATAAAAAAAGCTTTGCATCTTTCATTAGATAAAAAAATTGTGTTGTATGCTCCAACTTGGCGAGATCATTGTAGTGATGAAAAAGGAAATTACCAATTTAAAGTACCTTTTTCTCTAGAAGAATGGGAAAAAGAATTTGGAGAAAAATACATTCTTTTGATTCGGCTACATTATCTAGTTACGCCAACAGAAGATTTTCATGCTTTTTCTAGTGTTCGAGATGTTTCTTCCTATGAAGAGATGAGTGAGCTATTGGCGATTAGTGATCTTTTAATTACAGATTATTCGAGTTGTCTTTTTGATTACGCGTTATTAGAAAGACCACAGATTTACTATATGTACGACCAAGAGGAATATGAACATTCAACTCGCGGAATGTATTTCTCACCTAAAAAAGAGTTACCAGGAGTGATTGTTCACGATGAAAAGAGTCTCTGGGAGCAATTGAAAAAAGAGGGTTCTATGGATTTGACAAGATATCAAAATTTCTTAGCTTGTTATGCCAACTATGAAAAAGGGACTGCTGCAAAACAAGTAATCAATGTTATAATCAATCATATAGAAAAATAAAAGAGGTATAAGTAGTATGAAGAAAGTAATGTTAGTTTTTGGGACACGACCAGAAGCAATTAAGATGTGTCCTTTAGTAAAAACTTTGAAGGAACATTCTGATGAATTTGAAGTGAAAGTATGTGTGACTGGACAACATAAAGAAATGTTACAACAAGTACTTACCGTTTTTGATATTCAACCAGATTATGATTTACATTTGATGAAAGAAAATCAAACTTTATTTGATGTGACAACAGGAATTCTCAATCAAATTAAACCAGTACTAGAACAAGAACATCCAGATATTGTTTTAGTTCATGGGGATACAACCACAACTTTTGCGACAGGTCTTGCTTGTTTTTATCTACAAATTCCTGTTGGGCATGTAGAAGCTGGACTACGAACTTATGATTTATCTTCTCCATTCCCAGAAGAATTTAATCGAGAAGCAGTAGGCTTGATTGCCAATTTACATTTTGCACCTACAGAAATGGCAAAAGAAAATTTAATCCGAGAAGGAAAAGATCCAGCAACTATTTTTGTAACAGGAAATACAGCTATTGATGCGCTAAACACTACCGTTCAAGAATCTTACCAACATGAATTGTTAGATTGGGTAGGAGATCATAAATTGATTATGATTACTGCTCACCGTCGAGAGAATTTAGGAGAACCTATGCGTCATATGTTCCAAGCCATCAAAAAAATTATTGATGAATTCCCAGATTGTCGAGCAATTTACCCGATTCATTTAAATCCAAAAGTAAGAAAAGTAGCGAAAGAAGTATTTGGTGATGATGAAAGAATTCGTTTGGTAGAACCAATGGAGGTAGTGGATTTTCACAATTTATTAGCTCGTAGTTATTTAATACTAACGGATAGTGGCGGAATTCAAGAAGAAGCTCCATCGCTAGGAGTTCCTGTATTAGTAATGCGAGATACAACCGAGCGTCCAGAAGGAATTAAAGCAGGAACTTTACGCTTGGTGGGAACAAATGAAGAGACTATCTATGAGAACTTTAAGAACTTGTTAACAGATAAAAAAACTTATGATACAATGAGCAAAGCAGCTAATCCTTATGGAGATGGTACTGCATGTCAGCAAATTGCTCAAATTTTATCTGAATTTTTCAAAAAGTAAATAACAAACTGAAAATTGAATCATAAATATAGAGGAGAAAATTATGAAAAAAGTATTAACTTACGGAACATATGATTTATTGCATTGGGGCCATGTTCGTTTATTAGAACGTGCCAAAGAATTAGGAGATCATTTAACTGTTGCTTTATCTACAGATGAATTTAACCAACGTAAACATAAAGAAGCGTATCATTCTTATGAAAAACGTAAGTATATTTTAGAATCTATCCGTTACGTAGATGCAGTAATCCCAGAAACCGATTGGGATCAAAAAATTAAAGATGTACAAGAAAATGACATTGACGTTTTTGTTATGGGAGATGACTGGAAAGGTCAGTTTGATTTCTTGAAAGATTACTGTGAAGTGGTATACTTACCTCGTACAGAAGGAATTTCTACAACACAAATCAAAAATGATTTAAATTTAAAAAAATAAAAAAGATATGAGGTAAAGGGTTTCACGTAGTGAAATCCTTTACCTTGTCTCTTGGAATGGAGAATGGATATGAAAAATATGATTAAAGAATTTAAAGAGTTCTTAATGCAAGGTAACGTCATTGATATGGCGATTGGGGTTGTTGTTGGGGGTGCATTCACTTCTATTGTTAATAATATTGTTAGCGGATTTATTACACCATTAGTAGGATTAGCAATTAAATTTTTAACAGGAAGTAAAAATGCAGAATTTAGTGGATTAAATTTACATATTTTAGGCGTACAATTAAACTTTGGTAACATTCTTTCTGCGGTGATTACATTCTTAATTACAGCATTAGTGGTTTTCCTTTTATTGAAGACGATTACAAAAGCGAAGAATTTATTACCAATTGAAACTGAAGATACAGAAGAAGAAAAAGAGTTGACTCTTACTGAATCAACATTAAAAGACATTCAAGAAACATTACAAAAACAAAACGAAATGATTGAAATGTTGATGAAAGAAAAAGAACACTTAAATAGATAACTAATTAAAAAGAGATTCGGAAAGATAAGTTATGTGTGATATAATAAAGTCACATGTAACTTATTTTATTTTAATAAATTAAAAATAAAGGATGATTTTATGAAAAAAGTAAGAAAAGCTGTGATTCCTGCTGCAGGACTTGGGACACGTTTTTTACCAGCAACAAAGGCAATGCCAAAAGAAATGTTGCCAATTGTGGATACCCCAACCATCCAACTAATTGTAGAAGAAGCGTTAGAATCAGGAATCGAAGAAATTTTAATTATTACAGGAAAACATAAACGTGCAATTGAGGATCATTTCGATTCCAATTTAGAATTAGAAGAAAACCTAAAAGCAAAAGGAAAAATGGAATTACTAGAGGTTGTTGATAAAACAACAAAAATTAATCTACATTACATTCGTCAAAAATCTCCAGAAGGATTAGGTCATGCGGTATTACAAGCTAAGACATTTGTCGGAGATGAACCGTTTGTTGTTTTATTAGGAGATGACTTGATGGTAGATGAAGTACCATTAACAAAACAATTGATGGACGATTATGAAAAAACAGGTTCTTCAGTTGTAGCTGTGATGGAAGTACCTCATGAAGAAACTAATAAATATGGAGTTATTGATCCAAGTAAACAAATTACAGAAGATATGTATGAGGTACAAGGATTTGTTGAAAAACCAAATCCAGAAGAAGCCCCAAGTAATTTAGCTATTATTGGACGTTATTTATTAACTCCAGAAATTTTTGATTTATTAGCAACACAATCAAGAGGAGCAGGTAATGAAATCCAATTAACGGATGCCATTAATCGTTTAAATCAAGTTCAAAAAGTATATGCCCATAAATTTAATGGTATTCGTTTTGATACTGGAGATAAATTTGGTTATATGATGACAAATATTGCCTTTGGCTTACAACATCCACAAATTAAAGACCAATTACGAGAATACATTTTAACTTTAGCGGAACAATTAAAGAAAAAATAGGAGTAAAAAGATGAAAGAGAAAATAATGACAGAATATAATCGTTGGCTAGAGGCTGATTATATTGATGATGAAACGAAAGAAGAAATAAAGCGATTACAAGATTTTCCAGAACAATTGCAAGATTCATTTTATAAATCACTAGAATTTGGTACAGCAGGAGCAAGAGGAATTGTTGGAGTAGGACCTAATCGATTAAATTGTTATACTGTTCGAAGAATTACTCAAGGGTATGCTCAGTTTTTACAAAAAAATTATAAAAATGAAGCAAATACTCATGGAGTTGTAATTGCTTATGATAATCGTCATTATTCTAAAGAATTTGCTTTGGAAGTTGCTCGTACTTTAGCTGCTAATAAGATTAATGCTTATTTATTTTCACAAATTACAACTACTCCTGAATTGAGTTATGCTGTTCGTTATTTAAAAACAGTAGGAGGAGTGGTCATTACAGCGAGCCATAATCCACCACAATATAATGGATATAAAGTTTATGATGAGACAGGATGTCAAATGGTTCCTGAATTAGCCGAGCAATTAGTAGCGGAGATTCAAACGATTCAAAGCTATGATATTTCAGTAGCTGATGAAGAGGATGAGCATATCCATTTATTAGATACTTCAATTGACGAAGATTTTTTAAACGATGAATTGGCCGTATTGCATCATTCTGATGTCTTTTCTGAATTATCAGATGATTTTAAAGTATTGTATACTCCGTTACACGGGACAGGAAGGAAGCCAGTATTAGAAGGATTATCTCGATTAGGTTTGAAGAAAGTCTATACTGTGGAAGAACAGTTAGTGCCTGATCCAGAGTTTTCTACAGTAGAACTTCCGAATCCAGAAGATGTTAAAGCATTTACTTTAGCTTTAGAAGTAGCAAGAAAAGAAGATATTTCTTTATTATTAGCCACGGATCCAGATTGTGATCGTGTTGGTGTAATGGTACGGACAAATAAAGGAGAATATCAAGCATTAAATGGAAATCAAATTGGTGCTTTAGTGATTTATTATTTACTTTCTACGAATGAAGAATGGAAGAAACAACCAAAACCATATATTGCTTCAAGTATTGTAACTAGCGATTTAGGTGAAGTAATTGCAAAAGATTTTGGTGTGGAAAGTGTTCGTACGCTCACAGGATTTAAATATATTGGCGAACAAATGAACCAACGACTAAAAGATCAAACCTTCATTATGGGATATGAAGAATCTTATGGATTTTTAGTGAGCTTATTAGAACGAGATAAAGATGGAGTAAGTGCAAGTTTTGTGTTAACAGAAATGGCTGCTTATTATTGGCAACAAGGGAAAACATTAGTGGATGTTTTACATGAATTAGATGAGCGCTATGGTTACTATCGTGAAGCTCTAATTTCTTTAACGTTACCTGGTCAAAAAGGTATGGCAGAAATCCAGGCTTTAATGCAAAAATTACGCTATCTGGACTTAGAGAATGAAAGTTTCATTCATCAACGTATTGATTATCTCAAAGATGAGACTGGATTACCAAAAGCAGATGTTTTACAATTTACTTTGAAAAATCAAGCGAAAATTTTTGTTCGTCCTTCTGGCACAGAGCCAAAAATTAAATTTTATATTGGAGTTTGTGGCTCTTCAGAAAAAGAAGCTCAAGAACAAATATATGTTTGTCAACAATGGATTCAAAAGATACAAGAAGACTAGAGAAGGGCGATTTACAATTTGTAAATCGCTTCTTTTCTTGTACTAGAATAAAAATACGAGTATGGAAAGGAAACAATCATGTTAAAAAAATGGTTTGGGAAAAATGAACCAACAGATGCAGTGGAAAACACAACGAATCTCCAAGTGCCAAAACACATTGCAATGATTATGGACGGGAATGGACGTTGGGCTAAAAAACGTGGATTACCTCGTGTAGCAGGACATAAAGAAGGAATGAACACGGTCAAAAAGGTAACAAAAATTGCCAGTGATTTAGGAGTAAAGGTATTAACTTTATATGCTTTTTCTACAGAAAATTGGAAACGTCCAAAAGATGAAGTCAATTTTTTAATGCAATTACCGATTGATTTTTTTGATACGTTTGTCCCTGATTTGATGAAAAATAATGTGAAGGTGACAACCATTGGTAATATCGATGAATTACCAGAAAAAACACAACAAGCAGTGAAAAAAGCAAAAGAAAAAACAAAAGAAAATACGGGAATGATTTTGAATTTTGCTTTAAACTATGGCAGTCGTGATGAAATCACTCAAACTGTTCAACAAATTGCCAAAGAAGTAAAAGCAGGAGAGCTTTCTTGGGAGCAAGTAGATGAAGCTTGTATTTCTAATCATTTAATGACTGGATTTTTAAACAATTTATCAGATCCAGAATTAATTATTAGAACTAGTGGAGAAGAACGTTTAAGTAACTTTTTATTATGGCAAAGTGTTTATAGTGAATTTTACTTTACTTCTTGCTTATGGCCAGATTTTGATGAATCCATTTTTATGGAAGCGTTAGAAAATTACCAAGGACGTAATCGTCGTTTTGGTGGATTAAAGGAGGAAAAATAACGTGAAACAACGTGTAATTACAGCCATTGTCGCTTTGATTATTTTTATCCCTATCATTGTTTACGGTGGTGGCTTAATTGAATTTGCAGCAGCAGTATTAGGAATTGTTGCGATGGATGAATTTTATAAGATGAAATATGATACTCCTCATTATGGACAAGAAGCAGTAGCGATTTTAGCGATGCTAGCTTTAATTTTACCTTGGAAGCAATGGTTTCCAATTTTACCAAGTCCATTATTCCTATACTATATTTTCATTATGATTTTAATGGCAATGATGGTTTTTGATCAAAAAGATTTTCATATTGATAGTTTAGGATTTCCAGTTTTCACAAGTTTGTACTTAGGAATTGGCTTCCATAGTTTTATTGCTGCTCGTTTTACAAGCTTGATTGTTTTATTATTCGCTTTATTTATTGTTTGGTCTACCGATATTGGAGCATATATGATTGGACGAAAAATTGGGAAACATAAACTAGCTCCAAGTATTTCTCCAAATAAAACAGTAGAAGGTGCAATTGGGGGGATTGTTTGTGCGGTAGTCGTTTCTGCATTATATCTGTGGAAATTTGGCGCTCACTTCCCATACTCAATGCCTATGATGCTAATCTTTGTCGTGATTTTCTCTATTGCTGGACAATTAGGGGATTTAGTGGAATCTTCTTACAAACGTTTTTATGGCGTAAAAGATTCTGGAAAAATTTTACCTGGACATGGTGGAATTTTAGACCGCTTTGATAGCTTATTATTCGTCTTTCCAATGATGTATATTTTAGGCTTATTTACAATGTAGAGGTGGGGCTTCCCACCCTTTTTTGTATCCTTGATTTTACGATTTGAGTTCGCTAGAATGGAGATATCGAGAGCAGTATAGAAGGAGGAAAACCATGGTTAAAACCGTACTAACCTTTATTTTTGTGTTTGGAATCATCGTACTGGTGCACGAATTTGGACATTATTATTTTGCTAAAAAATCAGGTGTCATGGTGCGCGAGTTTGCGATTGGTATGGGACCAAAATTGTTTTCTATTCATAAAAATAGCACTACCTATACGCTGCGTTTACTGCCCCTTGGTGGGTATGTACGAATGGCAGGATTAGGAGAAGATACCGATGACCTATATAAAGGAATGAATGTTACTTTGGAATTAGACGATGCAGGTCGTGTAAAGAAAATTAACACCAGTGACAAAAACCTTTTTCAAGGAATTCCTTTAGAAGTTACCGATTTTGATTTACAAGATCAATTGTTTATTGAAGGGAATTGTCCTGTAGAAGAAGGTCAAACAAGATTCCCTGTCGATCATGATGCATTGATCGTTGAAAAAGATGGAACAGAAATTCAAATTGCACCCAAAGACGTGCAATATGATTCTGCTAAATTAGGTCAACGTATGATGATTAACTTTGCTGGACCGATGAATAATTTTATTTTAACGATTCTACTATTGATTGTGATGGCTTTCATGCAAGGCGGCGTACCAGATATGAATAGTACAGCGATTGGCGGTGTACAAAAAGAAAGTGTTGCCCAAAAAGCAGGCTTACAAGAAGGCGATAAAATTTTATCGGTCAATGGTACAAAAGTTGAAAACTGGGATGATTTAGTAGAAGATATTCATCAATCAACGAAAGGACCAGTAAAATTAGAAGTAGAAACAAACAAAGGGAAAAAAGATTTTACTTTAACACCGAAAGTGGAAAAAGTAGGAGATGAAAAGCAAGGATTTATTGGGATTCAACCAAGTATTACTCATTCTTTATGGGCTAAAATTCGTTATGGATTCACACAAACTTGGTCTATGACAAAACAAATCTTTACAGCCTTAAAAGATTTAGTAACTGGCTTTAGTTTAAATAAACTAGGTGGGCCGGTTGCAATCTTTAAAGTGAGTGAAAATGTAGCCAAACAAGGCTGGATTGCGATTTTATCTTTTACTGCTATGCTAAGCTTAAATATCGGAATTTTTAATTTAATTCCAATTCCTGCTTTAGATGGTGGAAAATTGTTATTGAATCTTTATGAACTAATTATGAGAAAACCATTGGATCCAAAAAAAGAAGGCGTTTTGACGATGATTGGATTTGGGGTTATGATTATTTTAATGATATTGGTAACGTGGAACGATTTACGACGTTACTTCTTTTAAAGAAAGGATATAGAATATGAAACAATCAAAATTATTCGCACCAACCTTACGTGAGGTGCCTAATGATGCTGACGTATTAAGTCACCAGATGCTATTACGTGGTGGATATATTCGCCAAGTAGCTGCCGGAGTGTACGCTTATTTACCATTAGCATATCGTGTAATTGAAAATGTTAATAAAATCATTCGTGAAGAAATGGATCGAATTGATGGAATTGAAATGCAAATGCCTGTTTTATTACCAGTAGAATTATGGCAAGAATCTGGGCGTTATGCTACTTATGGTCCAGATTTGATGACGGTAAAAGATCGTCATGATCGTGAATTTATTTTAGGGCCTACTCATGAAGAAACATTTACAGCTTTATTACGCGATGAAATTAAATCTTATAAAAAATTACCATTGAATATTTATCAAATCCAAGATAAATTCCGCGATGAAAAACGTCCTCGTTCTGGTTTATTACGTGGCCGTGAATTTATTATGAAAGATGGTTATTCTTTCCATGCAACAACAGAAAGTTTAGATGAAACTTATAATGATTATGAACAAGCATATCATAATATCTTTACTCGTTGTGGTTTAGATTTCCGTGCAATTATGGCGGATAATGGTGCAATTGGTGGTTCTGCTTCAAAAGAATTCATGGCGATTTCTGAAATTGGAGAAGATACTATTGTTTATTCTGATGAATCTGATTATGCAGCAAATATCGAAAAAGCAACGAGCCTATATGTAAAACCAACAAGTCAAGAAGCGTTACAAGATATGACAGAAGTAGCAACAGAAGAAGCACATAGTATTGAAGAAGTAGCTACTTACTGCTCAATGCCTGAACAAAAAATTGTAAAATCAATGTTAATGATGGTTGATGGAAAACCAGTATTAGCTTTAGTTCAAGGAACAGATGAAGTAAATGACGTAAAATTAGGTAATATTTTTGCTGGTAGCGATGTACGTGAAGCAACTCCAGAAGAAGTAGTTTCTATTTTAGGCTGCGAAATTGGAAATATTGGACCAGTGGGAGTAGGAGAAGAAGTAAGCATTGTAGTAGATACTCGTGTTGCAGATTTACAAAACGTAATGGTTGGAGCAAATCGTGCGGGATATCACTATCAAAATGCGAATTTAAATCGTGATTTCCGTGTGGATGAAATAGCAGATATTCGTTTAGTAAAAGAAGGAGAACCTAGTCCAGATGGAAAAGGAACTCTTCGTTTTGCTAAAGGAATTGAAATCGGCCATATCTTCAAATTAGGAACTCGTTATACAGAAGCAATGAATGCATGTGTATTAGATCAAAATGGGAAAAATATTCCAATGATTATGGGTTGCTACGGAATTGGTGTTAGTCGTTTAGTGGCTGCAATCATTGAACAATATGCAACAGAAGATGCTATCCATTGGCCAAAAGCAATTGCTCCATATGATATTCATATCTTACCTTTAAATATGAAAAAAGATGAGCAAGTGGCATTAGCAATGGAAGCACAACAACGCTTAGAAGAAGCAGGATACTCTATTTTATTAGATGATCGTAATGAACGTGCAGGTGTTAAATTTGCCGATGCTGATTTAATTGGAGCACCAATTCGTGTTACAGTAGGTAAAAAAGCAGATGAAGGAATTGTGGAAATTAAATTAACACAAACTGGAGAAACACTAGAAGTTCGTATTGAGGAACTAGTAGATAACGTGAAAATTTTAAGTAACGAAATCGAATAAAAGTAAGAATATAAGAAAAAAGAAAGAGGCTTAAAAAAGCCTCTTTTTTGTATGTTACAAGAAAAAAAGTATGGTATAATGTTGAAAATTATAAAAATGAAAAGGAAAAAATTATGAAACCAAGAAAAGTAGCAATTATTGCAGATACAGCATTAGATGTGCCTGTAGATTTTGCAAAAGAATATGATGTATTTTTATTACCTATCAGTGTGATTTTCTCTGATGGAGAATACCGTGATCAAATTGACATTAGCACCGAAGAGGTATATCGTCGTTTACATGAAGAAATCCCTAAAACTTCATTGCCTTCTGGGGAAATGATATTACGTACTTTTGATGCGGTAGCAGCAAAAGGATACGAAGAAGCATTATTTTTCACGCTTTCTAGTGGGATGAGCGGAACATATAATATGCTACACTTAATGGCACAAGAAGAAACACGCTTTCAAAGTTTTGTTTTTGATACAAAAAATATTGGACTAGGTGGCGGTTTTTTTGCAATGCATGCGGCTGTATTAGCAAAAGAAGGTCATGATTTAGCCTCTATTAAGGCACAAGTTTGTGATACGACTAAAAAAAGTAAGCAATTTGGTAAATTTAAAAATTTTGAATTTTTAGAAAAAGGAGGCCGTATTGGCTTAGTAACAGCTAAAATCGGCACTTTATTAAATATTAAGCCAATTATTTCAGTGAACGATGATGGAATTGTTTATACGGCAGCAAAGGTAAAAGGAAATAAAAAAGCACGAAAAGAAATGGTAGAATTATTGAGTCAATTTTTAGAAGGTCATGAGCATTTCTGTTTATCCGTGCAACAAGGAGAAGCAGAAGAAGAGGCTTCTATTATGATTGATTTGTTGGAGGAGCGTTTTCCAGGAAAACCATTATTAGAGGGACATATTGGAACTGCCTTTGGTGTACACACAGGTCCAGGAATGATTGTTATTGGTGCCTATATTTATAAATAAAAAGGTCGTAGCGAAAGCTACGGCCTTTAGTTATTATTTTTTAAAAAGCTACTTGCACTACTGCTTGAATTAGGGGTAGTGATTACTGGCGTATTAGGATTTGGCGCTTTTGGTACTGGAACGGTGATGGTTAATACTTCGATATTGGCTTTTTGTAGAGCTTCTAAGTAATAGACGGTCCATTCTCGTTGAATTCGATCTTGATTTCCTTTTTCGACATAAATATGAATGCGTAAAGCATACTGTCCTTGACCTAAAGGAGTGAAGCCAATTACCTCTGGATCTTTAACGATAGCTTCATCTAATGGATGTTTCTTTGATTCTTCTTCTAGCGTAGCTACCGCTTTTGGGATATCAATGGTTGGTGGGACATAAAAGTCAATTTGAACGCGATGTTGCTTTCGATTCGCATTGCAAATGATTGTAATCGTACGATTTGGAATATAGTTTAATGTACCATCAAAACTTTTAATTTGTGTTGTCCGAAGTCCTACTGCTTCTACAGTACCTGTTAGGTTATTAATGGTTACTTCATCACCCACTTCAATTTGTCGTTCTAAGATGATAAAAAATCCAGTTAAAATATCATTGATAAAACCTTGGGCTCCCAGTCCAATCGCTAACCCAGCGATTCCTGCTCCAGCAATTAACGATCCCACTGGAATACCAAATAAATATAGAACACTATAACAAACAAAAAAGAAAATCGTGTAGTGATAAATATTTAAAATTAAACGTTCTAGTGTCTTGATTCGACTAGGATCAAAAGGAGTGGTTTCGTTATACTTTTCAAATCCTTTTTTGATTAAAGTAGAGCCTACTTTATATAAGAAAAAGAAAAGGATAGAGATAGCTAATAAAATGATTGCCTTATTTAAAAAAGTCGCAATCACATGATCCCAATCAATTGAAGTCCAGTATGTAGCCCATCGATTAGCTAAATTTTGTCGAATATTCATAAAATATTCCTTCCCTCTCATTGAATTCTGTTTTCATCTTACCATATTTTAGAAAAGAGAAGGAAACTTCTACTAAAGAAAAGGAATTTCCTTTGTTGTTTTAGGGAAATCATGTTATTCTTAAGAGGAAAAGAAGGAAAGGAGATTGAATATGACAGGAGGAGAAATTGCTGCTTTGATTGCTGCAGTTGCTTTTGTTGTGCTAGTCATCTTTTTAATTCAAGTATTACGTAACGTAAATCAAACGTTGACAATGGTACAGACAACAGTGAAAGAAACAAATCAAACAATTAAAGTAGTAACTCGTGATGTAGATATTTTAACCACAGAAGTGGAAGGATTGTTAGTAAAATCAAATGAATTATTAACAGATGTTAATGGTAAAGTTCAAACATTAGATCCTTTATTTACTGCAGTAGCAGATTTAAGTGAGAGCGTTTCTGATTTAAATCGTACAAGCCGTAATGCAGTAAGTACTGTAGCAGAAATTGGGAAGGAAAGTGCAACTGTAGGTCGTGCGATGCATATTGGTAGACGTGCTTCCCAAGTAATGAGAAGAATTAGAAGACATTAGAAGGTGAGATTATGGGTAAAAAATTAACAGGATTCCTTTTAGGAACAGTAATCGGTGGAGGAGCAGCGTTATTATTTGCACCTCGTTCAGGAAAAGAATTACGTCAAAAAGTAACAGATAAATTAAATAAAACTTCTTTACAAAATGCGGTAGAGACCGTTGATGAAGTAGCAAACGAAGTGACAAGTAACTTACAACAACAAACAGAAGAAATTGCTCGTCAATTAAAAGAAAAAGCAATGCAAAATGATACATCAACAGTAGTAGAAGAAGAAGAAATTGTTGTTCCTTTCCAAGAAGAAGCAGTAGAAGAAGCTCCAGTCGAAGAAACAGCAGAAACAACAGAAGAAAAAACTGCAGAATAAAAATAAGAAAGCTCAAGGATAATCCTTGAGCTTTTTTATTAGTCTTTGATAATATATAATTCTTTTGGTAATTTTGTGAAAGCTTCAGATCCATCTTTTGTTACATGGACACAATCTTCTACACGAACTCCGATTTCATTTGGAATATAAATTCCTGGTTCAATAGAGAAGCACATACCTTCTTCGATGACCATATCGTTACCACCAACGATAGATGGGAATTCATGACATTGTTGACCGATACCATGACCTAAACGGTGAGTGAAGTATTCACCATATCCTTTGCTTGTAATATAGTCACGAGCAATCGCATCTAATTCTCCAGCAGTTACTCCTGGACGAATAGCTTCCTGTGCACGACGTTGTGCTTCATAAACGATGTCAAAGATTTCGCGTTGACGATCTGTTGGTTCACCATAACAAGCCATACGTGTAGCGTCACTAGCATAACCATTCCACATACAACCTAAATCAAATAGAGCTAATTGATGATTTTCTAAATGATGTTCTGTATCTGGCATACCGTGTGGGCTAGCTGCATGAGCACCAAATAAAACAATAGTATCAAAACTCATGTGATGAACACCTTGTTTTTTCAATTCATATTCTAAGTAAGCAGCAACTTCTTGTTCAGAAACGCCTTCTTGTAAAGCAGAAAATCCTTTTTCAAAAGCAAAATCTGCCCATTTTCCAGCTTCCATCATAATAGCAATTTCTTCTTGAGATTTGCATAAATGCATACGTTGGATTAAAGGTGAAACATCCATTGCTTCTGTTAGAGTAGGTAATGCTTCTTTTAATGCTTCCCAACGATTTACAGGGAAAACATCTTTTTGAATGGCGATACGTGATTGTACCCCACGATTTTTTAATTGTTCCGAAATGATTGTCCAAGGGTTTTCACTATCTAAATATCCATATACAGGGAAATTAACAACTTGTTCTGCTGATTCTACTTCTAGAGCAGGAGTGAATAAGAATGGTTCCTGATCTGGGAAGATGAATAAAGCTAATACACGTTCATGAGGATCGCTGTGGAAATTTGTAAAATAAGCGATGTCAGAAGGAGCGTGGATATAAGCGGCCTCCAATTGATTTTCTTTTAACCAATTTTGTACTTCTTTTAATTGTTGATTCATAATATCAACCTCCTTATTCCTATTATGCCCTTAAAATCACAAATAAGCAAAGGAAATTTTTAAAAAAAGAAAATTATATGAAAATATGAAAAAAATATGAAAATAATGAATAAAACGCTTGCATCTCTATCTTTAATTTGATAAAGTAAAAATGATTTTTAAAAGAAAGAAAGGGAAACAATGATGGAAAAACAGAGCGTGACCATTTATGATGTAGCAGAACAAGCAGGTGTATCGATGGCAACCGTTTCCCGTGTTGTAAATGGTAATCCCAATGTAAAAGCTGCTACACGTAAGAAAGTAATGAAAGTAATTGAAGATTTGGATTATCGCCCAAATGCAGTTGCTCGTGGACTAGCAAGCAAACGAACAACAACTGTGGGTGTGATTTTACCAGATATTAATAATGCTTTTTTTGCAAGCTTAAGTACAGGGATTAATGATATTGCCTTAATGTATCATTATGATATTTTATTAGCTACAGCAGAAGGGGAAAAAGATCGTGATGTTTCTGTTTTCCAAAGCATGTTAGCCAAACAAGTAGATGGTATTATTTACTTAGGAAATGAAATTTCGTTAGCATTACGCCAAGAAATTGAGCGTACAAATACACCTGTTGTTTTAGCAGGGACACAATTAGAAGATACGAGCTGTGCTTCTGTAAATATTGACCATGAAGCCGCAGTCTATGATGCAGTTTCTTATTTGGCAGAACGTCATGAGAAAATTGCCTTAATTACAGGACCATTGACAGAATATATTAATGGACATGACTTATTATTAGGTTATAAAAAAGCATTAAAAGACCATGAACGTGCCTACTCTGAAGCTTATATTTTTGAAAGTCATTATACTTTGAAAGCAGGCGAACAATTAGCAGAACGTTTGCATAATAGTGGTGTAACCGCAGCTTTTGTAGCAGATGATTTATTAGCTGTAGGTATTTTAAATGGATTGCAAGACCAAGGATACCACTTGCCAGAAGATATGGAATTAATTAGTGCTGATAATACAATTTATACGGATATGGTACGTCCAAAAATTTCAAGCATTCAACATCCACTATATGATATTGGTGCAGTAGCGATGCGTTTATTAACAAAAATGATGCATAATGAAGAAATCGAAGATAAAAATATTATTTTACCGTATTCTTTACGTTTTAAAGGAACGACAAAATAAAAAGAAAAAGAAGTGCATTTGCACTTCTTTTTTTTATCTTTTTTTCCAAGCAGTGATGTATTGTTCCTCTGTACCACCAATACCAAAACGGAAAGTAGGCTTTTTGAAGGCTAAGTCACTATTGCCATAGGCTTCTACTTTTTTCCCACCAACGGTATATTTGGTTCCATCATGATAACAATGACCAAAAAGAGTTCCTGTTTGACTAGAAACTTTTTCTTTCACCACTTCATCATTTAATTTAAATTTCTGATCTAAACCGAGTACTTCAGGTTTTGTTTTATAAACAGCTTGTACCAATTGTACCCAATATTTTGTATTGTTATCGCGTACTTTATCAGACATTTTTTTATTATTATCATATCCTACCCAAGAGCCTAAAGTCACTTTAGGGGTGCTAGCGATAAACCAAAAATCAGTATTATATTCGGAAGTTCCTGTCTTTCCAACCCAGTCGCCAGCGTTAATTTTTTTGTTGACTTTTTCCATTTCTTTAGCAGCTAAATATCCAGTTGCATCTTTATCACGAATCACATGACGCATCATTTCATTCATAATAGAAGCGGTAGCTTCTGTGAAAACTTCTTTATTTTCTTCTTCAAAACGATAAACGTCATTGCCTTCACTATCTTTAATAGATTCAATTAAATGTGGAGCATTGAAAACTCCTTTATTTGCTAGACAAGCAAAGGCTCCGGTTTGAGCTGCAACGGTTACTTCATTAGTTCCTAAAGGACTAGATTCATAATTCACTTGTTTTTTTGATAGACCAAGTTGTAAGTCCGCAATATAAGAATAAACGCCACCTTTTTTCAATAAATCCTGGTATAAGCTAATCACTGGGATGTTATGTGAGAATTTCAATGCGTCGGTAGCACTTTCAAATCCAACGCCAGTAGTGTGACCATAATTGGTTACTTGTTTCCCATTTTTATAAGCTACATACTGATTATTTAACATTGATTGACTATGAATAATATCCATATCAATCGCTGGTGCATAAACCATAATCGGTTTCATCGTAGAAGCAGGGGAGCGTTTCGTTTGGAAAGCATGGTTCACTTGATTGGTTTTGAAATCACGTCCACCAACAAAACCATAAATTTCTCCAGTTTGGTTATTCATTAAGACATTTCCGACTTCAGAAGTAGGTTGTCCTTTAATATCTAAACTAGATCCATAACGAGCTACAGTATCTTGCATTGCTTGATAAATCTCTTTATCAATCGTTGAATAAATACGATAACCGTTTGTACTTAATTTTGTTTCAGCTAAATTATAATAATGTTGGTATAGCTTTTGATCTTGTTCGATAGTTTCTTTTGTATACCCATCTTTTTCATATAATTCAGGCATTAAACATTTTGTTGCTTCATCACGAATTGCAAAATATAAATAATTATAAGATTGATTTCCTTTTTGTTGATGTGGCAAGAAATCATTTTCGATAGGATAAGCTATTGCCTCTTGATATTGTGCTTTAGAGATAGAACCATGACGATACATATTTTCTAAAACAATATTTTTTCTTTGTAGTCCAGCTTTTAATTCTTCTTTTGATTTTAACTGTCCTGTACTATCATAAGGGCAATAAATAATTGGACTTTGTGGTAATCCAGCAATATAGGCAATTTGAGCGAGGTTCAATTCATCTAAAGATTTACCAAAAATTCCTTTCGCTGCTTCACGTACCCCAGCAATATTTTCTCCTTTATTATTACGACCAAAAGAACAAACATTTAGATAAGTGGTTAAAATATCTTGCTTAGAGAAGTATTTTTCCATTCGTTTTGCTAATAATACTTCTTTTGCTTTTCGTTCTAAACTGGATTCTGTAGTTAAAAACTGTTGTTTTACTAATTGTTGTGTTAAGGTTGAACCTCCAGAAGGAGAGCCAAATCCTGTCGCTTGTGCTAAAAAGGCACGTAAAATAGCTTTGGGAACGACTCCTTTATGTTGATAGAAGTAAGGATCCTCGGTATCGACAATAGCTTCTTTTAATGTTTTAGGAATTTCACTTGCATCTACTTTTGTTCGAGCAACATCAGAATCTAAGGTCGCAATTTTTTCTCCGTTATCATAATACATATAAGAGCGTTGATTGATTTGATGCATTTTTTGATCCATTTCTTGTTCGCTTGGAATAGGCAAATCTTGTACTAATTTTGCAAAATAACCACCTGCAGCACCAGCACCAAAGACAAAAATCCCTCCAAGAACAAGGCTTCCACCAATTAAAATATTACGTAAACCACAATAAGTTCGGTCAATCGTTTGATTGGTTTTTTTATAAAGCGATTTTCTTTTTTGTTTCTTTTCTTCTTTTGCTTCTTTTGTTAGATGTGGAGGTAAACTTGGTTTTTCTAAAGTTGAGGCTTCATTTTCTTTTTTTATTTCTGTTTCATTGTTCAATGTGTCATCATTTTCCATAGATTGTGATTCATTGATTTCTTCTTCTGTTCCATTTTCTTTTTCCAAATCTTGAAAAGAAAAAGAATGAGGTCTATGGGTTGATTGATAATTTGGTCCTTTTTTCTTCATCATTTCCTCCTTTATATTCGTTTTTCATTTTACCAATTATTGCTTCACTTTTAAATGGAAAATTCCAATTCTTAAAAAGGATATGGTAGAATAAAGTGATTGTCAAAGAAGAAAGGGGAACAAAATGTATATTGGATCTCATGTTTCCATGAAAGGAAAAGAAATGTTTATTGGTTCTGTCAATGAGGCAAGTTCTTATGGCAGTACAGCAATGATGATTTATACAGGAGCGCCACAAAATACACGCCGTAAAGAATTAGCAGAACTAAAAATTGAAGAAGGTACAAAATTACGCTTAGAAAATCAAATTATGGCACCTGTTGTCCATGCTCCTTATATTGTTAACTTAGCGAATGATAAAGATAAAGAAAAACAACAATTTGCGATTGATTTTTTATCTAAAGAGATGCAACGAGCTGCAGCCTTAGGGGCAGAACATGTATGCCTACACCCAGGAAGTCATGTTGGTCTAGGAGTAGAAAAAGGAATTGAAAACATCGTTTATGGATTAAATCAGGTGTTAACTTCAGAAGAAGGACCTAAAATTGCTCTAGAAACAATGGCTGGAAAGGGAACTGAATTAGGTCGTAATTTTGATGAATTGGCACAAATGATTGCAGGTGTAAATCATCCAGAACGTATTAGTATTACACTAGATACTTGTCACTTGAATGATGCAGGTTATGATGTAAAAAATCATTTCTCTGATGTATTAGCGGAGTTTGATGATAAAATCGGAATTGATAAAATTGGTGTCGTTCACGTGAATGATTCTAAAAATGAATTGGGAGCAGGAAAAGATCGACATGAAAATATTGGATTTGGAACGATTGGTTTTGATGCATTATATGAAGTTGTTCATGAGCCAAGATTTGCACATTTGCCAAAAATCTTAGAAACTCCATATGTTGGAAAAGATAAAAAAACCGCTGTTGCCCCATACAAGAAGGAAATTGAAATGCTAAAAAGTGGGAACTTTGATGCCAACTGGAGAGACAAATATCAATAAAACCTTTTCATTAAGGAATATTTATATTACAATAGAAAAGAATTGAAAGAAAGATAGGTGAAAGGCATGAGTACAGGAATGGTTGTCCTAATCGCAGTAATTGCGTTAATCGCAGGGACAATTATTGGTGTGATGGTAACACGTTCTGCAGTGAAAAAGCAATTAGAACAAAATCCACCATTAAATGAAGATATGTTACGTATGATGATGATGCAAATGGGTCGTAAACCATCAGAAACTCAAATTCATCAAATGATGCAAAACTTACGTAATCAAGCACGCAAAGCAAATAGCAAAAAGAAATAATATAGGAAGTCTCCCATTTGTGGAGACTTTTTATTTTATAAAGCTAAATAGATTGTTTAAAAAGTTGAAAGCATATTAATGGAGATGAAGTTCGAATCCCTCTATAATAAGCTTAGGAATGTGTATATGAATAAGATAGAATAAAGGAATTAAAAGATTAAAGTGAGGGATTACCACGATGAAAGATGTAATAGTTATCGGCGCAGGTCCTGCAGGAATGACTGCAGCGATGTATGCTGCACGTGCACAACTCAAAGTAGCCTTGATTGAACCAGGACCATATGGCGGTCAAATGAATAATACGGATGTAATTGAAAATTACCCTGGATTTCTTTCTATTAAAGGAATGGAATTGGGAGAAAAGATGAAACAAAATGTAGATCGCGATGGGGTAGAAGCCATTTATGGACGTGTCACATCCATTGAAGACAAAGGGGACGTTAAACTTGTTTATACAGAAAAAGAAGTTTATGAAACTAAAGTTGTGATTATTGCTAGTGGCGGCTTCCATCGTATGTTAAATATCCCTGGTGAAGAAGAATATGCAGGAAAGGGTGTTTCCTACTGCGCAGTATGTGATGGAATGTTTTTCCGCAACCAACACGTAGTGGTTGTAGGTGGTGGTGACTCAGCAATTGAAGAAGGAATTTACCTAAGTCAAATTGCTAGTAAAGTAACCGTCGTTCATCGTCGTGATGAATTACGAGCAAAAAAAGATCTACAACTTCAGGCATTCAAAAATGAAAAAATGGAATTTATTTGGAATACTGTGGTTAAAGAAGTAAAAGGAAATGATATGACTGTAACTTCTGTAACTTTAGAAAATACGATTACAGGTGAACAAAATGATTTCCCTTGTGATGGAATCTTTATTTATGTAGGAATGAGTCCAAATACAGACTTTATTAAAGATTTACCTTTGGAACAAAATCATGGTTGGATTCCAACGAATGAAAAGATGGAAACAAATATCCCAGGAATTTACGCTGTTGGAGATGTAAGAGATAAAGATTTACGCCAAGTAGCTACTGCTGTTGGCGATGGAACGATTGCGGGACAAGAAGCATTTCAATATGTTCAATCTTTAGAAATGAATAATCAATAAAAACGTAATTTTCTGTCTTGACGGTGTAAAATGGATATTCTATAATATTAACGGACTATTTTTTTGTTATGAAATTGTTCAGTACAAAAAACAGTTACTTAAAGCTCGGAGGGAGGGAATTTAAATGTCAAAAACTGTCGTTCGTAAAAACGAATCTCTTGATGATGCTCTTCGTCGCTTCAAGCGTTCTGTTTCAAAAACAGGTACTTTACAAGAATACCGTAAACGCGAATTTTACGAAAAACCAAGTGTTAAACGTAAGAAAAAATCTGAAGCTGCACGTAAACGCAAAAAATATTAATAGTTAGGTGCTGAAGATAATATGGTATTAAAAGACCAATTAACAGCGGATATGAAAGAAGCGATGAAAGCAAAAGATAAAGAACGTCTATCTGTCGTTCGTATGCTGAAAGCTTCTGTACAAAACGAGGAGATCAAGTTAGGTCATGAGCTAACAGATGAAGAAGCATTGACTCTATTATCCCGCGAATTGAAACAGCGTAAAGATTCTTATGAAGAGTTCAAAAGTGCTGGTCGTGAGGATTTACTAGCTCCTCTAGAAAAAGAAATTTGTATCGTGCAAACTTATTTACCAGAACCATTAACTACAGAAGAATTAACTTCTATTATTACTGAAACAATTTCTGAAGTTCAAGCAGAACAAATGAGTGATTTTGGTAAAGTAATGGGAGCTGTAATGCCTAAGGTAAAAGGGCGTGCAGATGGTAAAGAGATACAAGCAATTGTAAAACAACAATTGCAAAAATAAAAGAAGCTGAGTGTTCAGCTTCTTTTTTTTGTCCTATTTATCAACCAAATAAAAAGGGTATGAGAAAGTATTCAAATAGGGTATAATAATTTGAAAGTTAAATTTAATAGGGTATAATAAATAGCTAAATCCATTTACGATTGATCCATTCATACAAATTATAGGGTGAGAATCTGTATGTTAAACGTTTTTGGATTTACGGTTTAAGTTGATAAATATTACATTGGGAATTTTACCATAAAATACAAAAAAATAGGAGATGATTTTTCAAATTTTTAATGAGATTCTCATTTTTTAAAAAAATAAAGATGAGTTTGAAAGGAAAAAATAGGTAAAAAAGGATAATGTGAAAAAAGGTACGAATAATCTTTTGTTTTTCCAGCTAAAAAGAGAGAAATAAGAGAGGAAAATAAGGGTAGATAGGATGTCTATCTGTAAATTTTGATAAAAAATAGAATGAAAATTAAAAAACAATGATAAAAAAATTGTCGCTCCGTCTGAAAGAAAAAATAAATATGGTAAAATAAGGATAGAAATGAAGAGGTGACAAGCATGCAACAATTTATTGAGATTCCTGATTTAGAAATTTTTTCTACTTTAGTAGGAAATCATCATAAACATTTATTATTTTTAGAAGATAATAGTGATGTTGAGATTTATGATCAAGGAAATGCGTTACTTGTGCAAGGAACAGATGAAAATGAAGTGCAATTGATTGTACAAGTATTACAAGCATTGATTGTTCTTTTAGAAAGAAAAATTCCTATTGGGCTTTCTGATGTGGTAATGGCATTAAAAATGGGACGTAAAGGAACGTTAAACCAATTTACAACTCTTTATGAGAAAACGATTTTGACCGATTACCATGGAAAACCCATTCGCATTAAAACATTAGGACAAAAGAAATATATTGAAGCAATTGAAAAAAATGATATTACTTTTGGGATTGGACCAGCAGGTACAGGGAAAACTTTTCTAGCTGTAGTTATGGCGGTAAAAGCATTGAAAAAGGGAGAGGTAAACCGTATCATTATTACTCGTCCTGCAGTAGAAGCAGGAGAGAGTTTAGGTTTTTTACCTGGCGATTTAAAAGAAAAAGTAGATCCTTACTTACGTCCAATTTACGATAGTTTATACTCTGTTCTTGGAGAAGATCAAACCAATCGATTAATGGAACGAGGGGTAATTGAAATTGCGCCATTAGCTTATATGCGTGGACGTACATTAGATGATGCTTTTGTTATTTTGGATGAAGCACAAAATACAACTACTTCACAAATGAAAATGTTTTTAACTCGCTTAGGATATCGTTCAAAAATGATTGTAAATGGGGATAAGACACAAATTGACTTGCCTCGTGGAGTAAGAAGTGGATTGATTGATGCTCAACAAAAATTAGCACAAGTTCCAGATATTGCATTTATTCGCTTCCAACAAGGAGATGTCGTTCGTCATCCAGTAGTTGCTAAAATTATTGCCGCCTATGAAGAAAAGGAGATTGGCGATGAAAAATAGGTTAACGCAACATAATGGGAAATGGTATATGCCAGTGTTGATGATTTTATTTTCTCTTTCTATTTTTGCGTTATTATTTCATAATGTGCAACAAAAAGAGCTAAATCTGCATGAAGGACAAGTTGCTAGTGAAACAATACGTGCCAACAAAACGGTTGAAAATAAATATGAAACAAGAGAAAAGCAACGAATTGCAGAAGAAGCGGTTGTGCCAGAGTATAATTATGATGATAATTTAAAATCAGCACAAATAAATATGATCAATCAATTGTTTGATTTAGTTAATAAGGTAAATAAAGAAGATAAAAAACTAAGCGTAGATGAAAAAATCGCGAAGTTAAAAAAGAAATTTGAGGATATTAGTAGTGATCATTTTGCTTCTTATCAAAAACTGCCTGAAAGTTTCTATCAACAATTATTTAGTTTAAGTCATAATGAATTAGAAAATGCTCGTAAAGTAAGTACTGCGTTAGTCGATAAATATATGAGTATGCATATTCGAACGAATACGTTAGCGAATACAAAGCAACAAGCGTTAAGAGAATTAGATCAATTGCAAATTCCCAAAAATGAGCATGTGATTGACGAAGCTTTGATTAACAATGGTTTAGTTGTTAATGAAATTTCCAACAGTAAAAAAACAGAAGAGCTTCGAGAAAAAGCAAAACAAAGTGTAGCTCCAGTGATGATTTATCAAGGGGAAATCATTGTTCGAGAAGGTAGTCCTATTGATGCCAAGGCAATGGAAAAATTAAAAGCATTGGGCTTAACCAATAAATCAACCACACTATTCCCATTAGAAGCTTTAATTTTAACAATTGTTTTCCAAGTCATCTTAATACTATATACAGCAAAACAAATGAGTAGTTTGACAAAACGTAAACGTTTTATTTTATTCTATGTCATGATGATGTTAATTAGTATTGTAGTGATGAAGTTTTTACAATTATTCCAAGGAGAAGGCAGCATCTATATTCCATATTTATTCCCTGCAGCCTTCATGCCACTTGTTTTGAATATTTTCATTAATCGTAGGACGGCAGTAATGGCTGTAATTTTCCAAGCGATATTTGCGATGTTTGCCTTTTATCATTCAATCGGAACAAGTACATTATTAATGATTATTATCACTTATGTTTTGACTGGATTATTAGCAACACTAGTGAAAAGGAAACGAATTGCACAACAAATTTTTCCTTCCTTCTTATGGTTAATTGCTTATCCAGTTATTTTCCAAGTGATTTTAATGATTTATCAAGGAATGGACTTTACGAGTCGTGAAACATGGTTGACTTTATTATGTGTAGTCATTGGTTGTGGACTATCATTTTTACTAACGATGGGTATGCATCCCTATATTGAACTAATTTTAACGGATGATAGTTCTATCGTGTTGAATGAGTTAAGTAATCCAAATCAACCTTTATTAAAACGTTTATTAGAAGAGGCTCCAGGAACGTATCATCATAGCATGATGGTAGCCAATTTATCAGCTAATGCAGTGGCAGAAATTGGTGGGCGTTCGATGGCTACTCGTGTAGGTTGCTATTATCATGATATTGGTAAAGTAAAACATGCGAATTTCTTCGTAGAAAATTTACCAGCAGGAGCAGAAAACCCACATAAATTCTTATTACCAGAAGATAGTCGTCAAATTATTTTTGGTCATATCACAGATGGAATTAAGATGTTACAAGATGCGCATATGCCGCAAAGTATTATTGATATTTGCGCTCAACACCATGGAACTACATTAATGCGTTATTTCTATGTGACAGCGAAAGAACGCGATGATTCAGTAACAGAAGAAGAATATCGTTATCCAGGACCAAAACCGCAAACGAAAGAAGCGGCAGTCGTAAGTATTGCAGACAGTTCTGAGGCGGCAGTGCGTGCGATGGGTCAACCAAGTAGCCAACAAATTGCAGATTTTGTACATAATTTAATCAATAATCGAATTGAAGATGGACAATTTGATGAATGTGATATTACAATGAAAGAGTTGCGAATTGTAGAAAAATCAATTGTGAATGGATTATGTAGTACGTTCCATTCACGTATTCAATATCCAGAATTGAAAAAAGACGATCATAATTAGAAAGGAACTATTTTATGGAAATTTACTTACAAGATCATACAGGAGCATTAACTTCTGAATATGAACATTTAATTATGGATCTTTTAGAGTATGCAGGTAAAGAGTTATCTTTAGCTCCAGATACAGAGATGTCTGTGACTATTGTCGACAATCAAGAAATTCAAGAAATTAATCGTAAGTATCGTCATAAAGATCAACCGACAGATGTGATTAGTTTTGCGATTGAAGATAATCCAGAAGACATTTTTTTACCAGAAGAATTTGCCATGGAAATTCCTCGTGACTTAGGTGATATTTTTGTATCCATTGATCGAGCAAAAGAACAAGCAGAAGAATATGGTCATTCTTTAAAACGAGAATTAGGATTTTTAGTTGTTCATGGATTTTTACATTTGAATGGCTATGACCATATGGAACCAGAAGAAGAAAAAGAAATGTTTGCGCTGCAAAATCAAATTTTAGAACATTATGGATTACAAAGATAAACAAATTGATAAAAATAAAAATTTTCATTGCTCCTTTGTACATGCATGGGATGGATTGAAAATTGCATTTTTAGAAGAAAAAAATATCCAACGTCACTGTGTGATTGCCCTAATAGTGATTGCCTTAGGCTTTTTCTTTCATTGCAGTGGAAAGGAATGGTTATGGCTTTGGGTTGCGATTTTCACAGTGATTATTTTGGAAATTATTAATACATTAGTAGAAAATATCGTGGATTTAGTTGTGGGTCATCAATATCATCCACTAGCCAAAAAAATTAAAGATTTAGCTGCAGGGATGGTACTTGTAGGTGCCATTATTGCAGCTATTATTGGCGTGATGATTTTAGGACCTCATGTACTTTCATGGTTAACATAAAGGAGAAAAATATGACAGAACATAAATCAGGGTTTGTAGCCTTAATCGGTCGTCCAAATGTCGGAAAATCAACCTTATTAAATCGAATTGTAGGACAAAAAGTAGCAATTATGAGTGATAAAGCTCAAACTACTCGTAATAAAATTCAAGGGGTGTATACGACAGAAGATGCCCAAATTATTTTTATTGATACTCCAGGAATTCATAAACCAAAATCACGCTTAGGCGATTTTATGGTAGAGTCTGCTTATAGTGCTTTACATGAAGTAGATGCAATTTGTTTTTTAGTATCAGCAGATCAAAAAATGGGACGTGGAGATGAGTTTATCATTGAACGCTTACGTAAAGTAGACACTCCAGTTTATTTAGTTATTAATAAAATTGATAAGGTTCATCCTAATGACTTATTACCATTAATTGAACAATATATGGCCGCTTACCCATTCAAAGCAGTAATTCCTATTTCTGCCACTCAAGGAAATAATGTCGATGAATTATTAAAAACATTAGTAGAAGAATTACCAGAAGGACCACAATATTATCCAGAAGATCAAGTAACAGACCATCCAGAGTATTTTATTGTTTCAGAATTAATTCGTGAAAAAGTACTAGAATTAACACGAGAAGAGGTTCCACATTCTGTTGCTGTTGTTGTCGATAAAATGCGCGGTGATGAAAATGGAAAAATTCATGTTCAAGCAACAATTATTGTAGAACGTGCAAGTCAAAAAGGAATTATCATTGGTAAAAATGGCCAAATGTTAAAAAATATTGGTACTCGAGCAAGAAAAGATATTGAACGTTTACTTGGAAACAAAGTATATCTAGAGCTATGGGTTAAAGTACAGAAAAATTGGCGTGATAAACAAGTTTATCTGCAAGACTATGGATATCGCAAAGATGAATATTAAGTAGGTAAAGGAGAGGATTAGATGTACGTTAAAGGAGAAACGGCAGGGCTAGTCCTCTCTGTTCGTCCTTTTAAAGAAAAAGATCAATTAGTTCAGTTATTCACCGAAAAATATGGAAAACGAATGATCTTAGTAAAACGAGCAGCAATGCCTAATTTTCGTTATAAAAAAGCTTTACAATGTCCAGGAGGAGGGATCTTTTATCTTTCTTTACAAGAAGAAGGACTCGGATTTATCCAAGGAGTGAAGGAAGAATTTTCTTATCCTTATTTACAAACAGATCCTTTAGCTTATACTTATGCGCAGTACATTTTAGAATTAGCTCAATATGCCTTAGAGGATGGAGAGCCTGATGCTATTTTTTATGGCTATATTCGTCAAGGACTAGTTTATCTAGAAGAAAAGAAACCACCTGCTGTTATTGCGGCAATTATGGCTTTGCAAATTTTACCCAAATTTGGAGTAGATATTCGTTTTGACCATTGTCAGTTATGTGAAGAAACGCGATGGGATATCCCTTATGATTATTCTTCTTTCTATCATGGAGTGATTTGTGAACGACATTTTGCGACGATAGAGAATCGATGGAATTTACCTCCGCAAGTACTATTTTATTTGCGTAAGTTTCAAGATTTTAATTTTTTCCAAATTGGTAAAATTGATATTCATCCTCAATGGATTCGTCAAATTTGGCAAGTGATTGATTCTATTTATGAGGAAGAATTAGGGATTCGCCCAGCGAGTCGTCGTTTTCTTTGGAAAATGGAACAAAGTGAAGCAAAAATTCAAGCGTTATGGGAAAGAAATGTTGACAAGAGAAAAGACCTTTCCTAAAATATAAAAGTATAGAAGTACGAAGAACAGAAAGAATTATTGTGGATATTCACAGCAACTTTGGGAAGATGAGAGCCAAAGATAAAAGCAATAAGGGGCGTCTGGGAGTACACAAGTAGATAAAGTAAGGTGCCTTTATTGGAAATAGGGTGGAACCGCGATATATTCGTCCCTATGTATTGTTTTTGCAATGCATAGGGCTTTTTTTATAGTTAAGGAGGAGAATTATGACCAAAAAATTGACGGTACAAGAAATGATCGAAACATTAAAATCATTCTGGTCTGAACAAGGATGTATGTTGATGCAATCTTATGATACAGAAAAAGGAGCAGGAACAATGAGTCCATTTACGTTCCTTCGTGCGATTGGACCAGAACCTTGGAATGCTTGTTATGTGGAACCTTCTCGTCGTCCAGCAGATGGTCGTTATGGAGAAAACCCTAACCGTTTATTCCAACACCATCAATTCCAAGTAATTATGAAACCATCTCCAGAAAATATTCAAGAATTATACTTAGAATCATTGAAACGTTTAGGAATCAATCCTTTAGAACATGATATTCGCTTTGTTGAAGATAACTGGGAAAACCCATCCATGGGTTGTGCCGGTGTTGGTTGGGAAGTGTGGTTAGATGGTATGGAAATCACACAGTTTACTTATTTCCAACAAGTTGGTGGATTGGAATGTGCTCCAGTTACTTCAGAAGTAACTTACGGAATTGAGCGTTTAGCTTCTTACATCCAAGAAGTGGACAGTGTTTATGATTTAATTTGGACAGAAGATGTTAAATACGGGGATATTTTCTTAGAACCAGAATATGAACATTCAAAATATGCTTTTGAAGAAAGTAACCAAGAAATGTTATTACAATTATTTGATATGTATGAAAAAGAAGCACACCATTTAATTGAATTGGGATTAGTTCACCCTGCGTATGATTATATTTTAAAATGTAGCCACACTTTTAATTTATTAGATGCAAGAGGAGCTGTTTCTGTAACAGAACGTGCTGGATACTTACATCGTATTCGCTCAATGGCTCGTCAAGTAGCTCAAGCATTTGTAGATGAACGTGAAAAATTAGGCTTCCCATTATTGAAGAAGGAAGATTAATTAGAGGAGGATGAATGGAATGATGAAAGAAGACTTTTTACTAGAATTAGGATTAGAAGAAATGCCTGCTCATGTGGTAACTCCATCCATGGAACAATTAAAAGAACGCATGACAAAATTTTTAGAAGAACATCGTTTTTCTTTTGATTCTATTGAAGCTTTTTCTACTCCTCGCCGTTTAGCTGTTCGCGTAAATGGAATGGAAACAAAACAGCAAGATATTGAAGAAGAAGCAAAAGGACCTGCTTTACGTATTGCAAAAGATGAAAATGGCGAATGGACAAAAGCTGCGCAAGGCTTTGCTCGTGGGCAAGGAATGACTACAGAAGACTTATACACAAAGGAATTCAATGGTGAAGAATACGTATTTGTACGTAAGTTTATTGCTGGAAAATCAGCAGTGGAAGTATTACCAAATTTAGTTTCTGAAGTAATTGAAAAAATGACTTTCCCAACAATGATGCGTTGGGGCAATGAAACATTGAAATTTATTCGTCCAATTCATTGGTTAGTTGCTTTACTTGGAGAAATGATTGTACCAATGGAAATTTTATCCATTGGTTCTGGAAACATTAGTCGTGGCCATCGCTTCTTAGGTCAAAATGTGATGATTCAACATCCAAAACAATATGAGAAAGCATTGATGTCTCAATATGTATTAGTAAATTCTGATTACCGTAAAACAATGATTATGGAACAAATGGTTGAATTTGCAACAAAAAACCAGTGGAAAATTGATTTTGATGAATCTTTATTAGAAGAAGTAAACAACTTAGTAGAATGGCCAACGGCCTTTATTGGTACTTTTGATGAAAAATATTTAGAAGTTCCTTCTGAAGTATTAATTACTTCTATGAAAGAACATCAACGTTATTTTGCAGTAATGGATTATGATGGAAAATTATTACCTTATTTCATCGCTGTTCGTAACGGAAATGCAGAAAAAATCGAACAAGTCATCTTAGGAAATGAAAAAGTATTAACTGCTCGCTTAGAAGATGCTGCTTTCTTCTATGAAGAAGATCAAAAACATACGATTGAAGATTATATGGCAAAAATTGCAAAAGTTACTTTCCATGAAAAAATTGGTACAATGACAAATAAAATGGGACGTACTAAAGCAATCGTACAAATTTTAGCAGCAAAATGGAATTTTACTGCTGAAGAATTAGAAGCAGCTTTACGTGCAAGTGATATTTATAAATTTGACTTAGTAACAGGTATGGTTGGAGAATTTTCTGAATTGCAAGGAATTATGGGTGAAAAATATGCTCTATTGCAAGGAGAAAGTGAATGGGTAGCTGCAGCCATTCGTGAACATTACTTACCAACAACAGCGGAAGGTTCATTACCAGTAACAAAAGTAGGGGCTTTATTAGCAGTGGCTGATAAATTAGATTCTATTTTGAGTTTCTTTACTGTAGGGTTAATCCCTACTGGTTCTAATGACCCTTATGCTTTACGTCGTCAAACATATGGTATTATCCGTATTTTACAAGATCAAAAATGGAATTTACCATTAGAATGGTTAGAAGAAATGACTCGTCAGGTCGAAAGTGCAGATGGCTTCCATTATGATGTTGCTATGGAAAAAATTCGTGAATTCTTTGCTGGTCGTATGAGTCAATATCTAAGCTTACAAGGGGTACGTAGTGATATTATGGATGCTGCTTTTGCTAGCACTACGCTAGACTTCTACTATCAAATTCAAGCGGCAGAAGTACTAGAAAACCATCGTCAAGATGCAGATATGAAAGTAGCAACAGAAAGCTTTACTCGTATCGCTAACTTAGCGCAAAAAGCAGAAAAAGAAGTAGTTGTAGATGCAAAATTATTTACCGATGCTTCTGAAAATGAATTATATGAAGCTTATCAAGCTTTATCTTTAGAAGGAACGATTGAAGAAAACTATTTAGCTTTGAAATCATTGCAGCCTGCAATCGCTAATTATTTTGAAAATAATATGATTATGGTAGAAGATGAGGCGGTTCGTAACAATCGTTTATCTCTATTAAAACAAATTAATCAATCAGTACAAAAAATTGCTGATATGAGTAAATTAGTAATTAAATAATAAAAAGGAGCTATTCTTCGGAATAGCTCTTTTTGATAAAGGGCTTGCAGTTTTAAATATAAACAAGATAATCTATTTATATGATTTTAATAAATAATCATGACTTTGATATTTTATAAGTAAAAAGAATTAAAATTGAAAAAATCTTTAATTTATCTAGCTGTGATATTAAAACTTTTGCTAAAAAAATGGTAGAAATTGTCCGTTTAGAAAAAGAACATCAATTATGGACTCGTGATAAAATTCAAAGAATAGAACAAGAAAAATATGGTCTTCCTGCATATGTTCAAAAATGGAAAGATTTATTATTAAAATAGTCTAAGAAAATCATCTCTTCATGAGATGATTTTTATTTGACACTAATACATATAATTACTATAATAAAAGTTATGAAAAAATAAGGAGCAGACAGGAAATGGTATATATTCCACCAGAAAAAGTTGAAGAAATTCAAGCAAAATCAAATATTGTCGAATATATTGGTCAATATGTTCCATTGAAAAAAACAGGTTCTGATTATTCTGGATTATGTCCATTTCATCATGAAAAAACACCTTCCTTCCATGTCAGTGAGGAGAAGCAAGTTTTTCACTGCTTTGGTTGTGGAAAAAAAGGGAATTTATTTCAATTTATCCAACAATATCAACATGTAGGATTTTTAGAAGCGGTCCAAGAGGCGGCACATTTCATTCATGAGCCATTAGAAACTACAACAACTGTGACTCATCATTCTTCCCAATTTTCTCAACGAACAAAATTTTATGATTGGCATCAAAAAGCAGCTGAAATTTATCACTATGTATTGATGCATACAAAAGAAGGTCGAGTTGCTCGAGAGTATTTACAGCAACGAGGAATAGATACCAAAACGATGGAGCATTTTCAATTAGGGTATGCTCCTAAGCTACAAGGAAACGATTTTCTCTTTCCTTTATTGAAAAATGAAGAATCAAAAGAAAGCGATTATGAAGATAGTGGTTTGTTCCAAATGGACCGCTCGGGTAATTATCATGATCGTTTTTTTGACCGCTTAATGATTCCACTTTTAGACTTGCAGCAACATGTTGTTGGATTTTCGGGTCGAAGCATTCACCCTGAGTTAGAGCCAAAGTATTTAAATACAAATGAAACGCTTATTTTTAAGAAAAGTGAATTGCTCTTCCATTATCAAGAAGCGAAATCTAGCTTACGTCCAGAATCGCCATTACTATTGATGGAAGGTTATATGGATGTGATGCAAGCCTGGCAGCAAGGGATTCCTCAAGCAATCGCTAGTATGGGTACAAGTTTAAGTGCAACGCAAATTCAAGCGATTCAAAAATGTGGGGATACATTGATTTTATGTTTTGATGGAGATCGAGCCGGTTGGAATGCCACTTATAAAGCATTAGATCAATTATGGGGGAAAATAAAAGAACTTCGTGTTGCTATTTTTCCAGAAAATTTAGATCCAGATGAGTTTTTAAGAGAAAAAGGAAAAGAGGCGTTCGAGCATTTTTTACAAACTCAAACTCTTTCTGCATTTTCTTTTTTATTACAATATTTCAAAAAGGATTTGAATTTACAACAAACCAAAAGCAAGCTTCAGTATATTGAAGAAATTTTACAATTTTTAGCACCAAGAACGGATCGCTTAGAAGCTGAACTTTATCTTCAACGTTTAAGTGCTGAACTGCAAATTGATGAGACACTTTTACAACAAAAATTTCTTTCTTATCAAAGAAAAGAAATCATATCCAAACCGACAAAAAAGAGATATAATAATAGAGAAACTATTTCTTTTCCTAAACAAAACAAAAATCATGTCACTTTATCTATTCAAGAAAAAGGAAAGTGGCAAAATAAACAAAAAGAGATAGCAATGAAATGCTTGTTACAACGAGCATTTTATTTTCCAAAAGTGCGAGATTATTTATCAGAAAAAGAATTTTATTTCGCTGATTCAAAATATGCACAATTGTATACCTTTATGGAAATGTTCTTTCAACATTATGAAAGTCACAATATAGAACTATTTCTTTCGTATTTACCAACGGAAGAAATGAAAACTTTATTTTCTGATGTGTTAGCTCAACCATTAAATTCAGATTGGCAATATGAAGAAATTGATGATTATTTAGCATGTTTAACAGAAAATGATTTACAAGCATTGATTCGTGAAAAGCAATTTGCGATGAATGAAGCAAAAGAAAAAGGCGATACAGCACAGATGAAGCAACTAAGCTTAGAAATAATTCATCTGCTACGTCAACAATAAGAAGGAGAGAGAGAACGGATGACAAAAAATACGACAAACCCTGAAGTAATTAAGGTTTTTAATAAAGTAGTTCGTGAAAATAAATTGTTAGGACAAATTAACTACGAACAATTATCAAAAGAAATTGCAGAACCTTTCTCATTAACAGCAGATGAAATGGATGACATTATCCAAAAATTAGAAGATAAAGGAATCAGCGTGGTTGATGAAAACGGTGAACCTTCTCTTCGTAGTTTAAGTATTAATCAAAAACAAGAAGAAACGGAAAATGTAGAAGAAATTCTAGAAGATAATAGTAGCATTAAAATTAGTGATCCTGTCCGTATGTACTTAAAAGAAATTGGTCGTGTTCCTTTGTTAAATGCTGAAGAAGAAAAAGCATTAGCAGAACGAATTGCAGCTGGAGACCAAGAAGCAAAACAACGTCTAGCTGAAGCGAACTTACGTTTAGTGGTAAGTATTGCTAAACGTTACGTTGGTCGTGGAATGCATTTTTTAGATTTAATCCAAGAAGGAAATATGGGGTTAATGAAAGCAGTAGAAAAATTTGACTATACTAAAGGATTTAAATTTTCTACTTATGCTACTTGGTGGATTCGTCAAGCGATTACACGTGCGATTGCTGACCAAGCTCGTACAATCCGTATTCCAGTTCATATGGTAGAAACTATCAATAAATTAATTCGTATCCAACGTCAATTATTGCAAGATTTAGGTCGTGAACCTTTACCAGAAGAAATTGGTGCAGAAATGGATATGACGCCAGAAAAAGTTCGTGAAATTTTAAAAATTGCTCAAGAACCAGTATCTTTAGAAACTCCAATTGGAGAAGAAGATGATTCTCATTTAGGCGATTTTATCGAAGATTATGAAGCAACCAGTCCAGCAGATCATGCAGCATATGAATTATTAAAAGAACAGTTAGAAAGCGTATTAGATCGTCTAACAGATCGTGAAGAAAATGTTTTACGTTTACGTTTTGGTTTAGATGATGGTCGTTCTCGTACTTTAGAAGAAGTCGGAAAAGTCTTTGGGGTAACAAGAGAGCGTATCCGTCAAATTGAAGCGAAAGCATTGCGTCGTTTACGTCATCCATCTTGTTCGAAACAATTGAAAGATTTCTTAGATTAAGGCTGATAAATTCAGCCTTTTTTCTTTGGAAAACAAAAAAAGCTTAACATTTCTTTCGTTTTTTAGTAGAATATACATAATATTAAAAAAAGAAAGGGATGATAAGTATGTCTCAAGAGAAACTAGAACGTGGGTTGAGTAACCGCCATGTTCAATTGATTTCTATTGGAGGAGCGATTGGTACAGGGCTATTTTTAGCTTCCGGAAAATCAATTGCGATTGCTGGACCGTCTGTATTATTAGCCTACATGATTGTAGGGATGTTCGTGTTTTTCATTATGCGTAGTTTAGGAGAGCTTTTATTAGCTAACTTAGATTGCCATTCCTTTGTTGAATTAGCTCATCAATATTTAGGAAGACGTTGGGCGTTTGTTACCGGATGGACCTACTGGTTCTGTTGGATTACTGTAGCGATGTCAGATTTGACAGCCGTTGGGATGTATATGCGTTATTGGTTCCCACATTTACCTCAGTGGATACCTGCATTATTGATGTTATTATTCTTAATGGCATTGAACTTGCTATCAGTAAAATTATTTGGTGAAATTGAATTTTGGTTAGCTTTGATTAAAATTTTAGCGATTGTAGCTTTAATTGGCGTAGGTCTATATATGATCTTTACTCACCATAAGTTAGAAAATGGAATTGTTGCAAGTTTTGCTAATTTATATCAAGATGGTGGATTCTTCCCACATGGATTTAGTGGCTTCATTTTATCGTTCCAATTAGCAGTATTCTCCTTTACAGGGGTGGAGTTAGTTGGTTTAACGGCAGGAGAAACGCAAGATCCAGAAAAAACATTACCAAAAGCAATCAACAATATTCCTGTTCGTATTTTGCTATTTTACGTTGGATCATTAGCAGTGATTATGGCTGTTCAACCTTGGAATATCATTGACCCAACACAAAGTCCATTTGTAACTGTGTTCAGTTCTATTGGTATCGCTGCAGCCGCAAGTATTATTAACTTTGTTGTTTTATCTTCAGCAGCATCTGCTTGTAACTCAGCGTTATTCAGTACTAGTCGTATGTTATATGGATTGGCAAAAGATGATAATGCACCAAAAACTTTTGCGAAATTAAATAAAAATAGTACTCCAGCCATGGCATTATTAATGTCTAGTGTAGTTGTTGGAATCACTATTGTTCTAAACTATGTGATGCCAGAGGGAGTATTCTCTTTAATCTCTGGTATTTCTACAGTTTGTTTCTTATTTATTTGGACAATTATTGTGATTTGTCATATGAAGTTTTTAAAACAAACAAAAGACGAAGATCGTCCAAAATTCCGTCTGAAAGGTGCAAAAGTGATTAATATTTTATCTTTAATCTTCTTAGCGTTGATTATTGTTATTTGTGCCGTATTGGAAAGCACACGTATTGCTTTATTTATTACACCAATTTGGTTTATTGCATTATTAATCATTTATCAAGTAAAATTCAAAGAACAATAAGAAAAAAGAGCCTAGAAAAATTTCTAGGCTCTTTTTAATCATATCTTTTGTATTTTAAGAATAGATGAGATAGCATAAAGACAGAAGGAGGGGTTAGATGAATATAGAACAAATGACAACGACAATGCAAGAGGCGATTGGTTCAGCGCAACAAATTGCAGTGCATCGTCAAAACCAAGAAATTGATATCGCCCATTTATGGAAAGTCTTTATGGGACACGGTCATTTTGGTCGTTCTTTTTATGAAGATTTGGGTGTGAATGTTGATGCTTTTGAACAAAAGATTGATCAACAATTAGATGCTCTTCCGGTAGTAAGTGGGAATGTACAATATGGACAAGTTATGAGTCAAAACTTGTATCGTTTGTTACAAGAAGGATCCCAATTAATGACACAATTCCAAGATGAATATCTTTCTACAGAGATTGTGTTACTTGCCCTTATGGAATTAAAAAATCATCCTTTGACTGTGTATTTAACACAACAAGGAATTACTAAAGAAAAAATGAAAAAAGAAATTGAAGAATTGAGAGGAGGACAAAGCGTGACAAGTCAAAATCAAGAAGAAACTTATAAAGCACTAGAAAAATATGGTACAGATTTAGTAGCTGCAGTAAAAAGCGGTAAAATGGATCCAGTTATTGGTCGTGATGAAGAAATCCGTGATGTAATCCGTATTTTATCTCGTAAAACAAAAAATAATCCAGTCCTAATCGGAGAACCAGGGGTTGGTAAAACAGCTATCGTAGAAGGATTAGCACAACGTATTGTAAAACGCGATGTGCCAGAAAACTTACTAGATAAGACTATCTTTTCTCTAGATATGGGTGCTTTAATTGCGGGCGCTAAATTCCGCGGTGAATTTGAAGAACGTTTAAAAGCAGTGTTACAAGAAGTGAAAAAATCAGATGGACGTATCATCTTATTCATCGATGAAATTCATACGATTGTTGGTGCTGGAAAAACAGAAGGTAGTATGGATGCTGGTAACTTATTAAAACCAATGTTAGCTCGTGGTGAATTACATTGTATTGGTGCTACAACTTTAGATGAATATCGTCAATACATGGAAACTGATAAAGCCTTAGAACGTCGTTTCCAAAAAGTATTAGTTCAAGAACCAACAGTAGAAGATGCAATTTCTATTTTACGTGGTTTGAAAGAACGTTTTGAAGTTCACCATGGAGTAACGATTCATGATAATGCGTTAGTTGCAGCAGCAACTTTATCTAACCGCTATATTACTGATCGTTATTTACCAGATAAAGCAATCGACTTAGTCGATGAAGCTTGTGCAACGATTCGAGTAGAAATGAACTCTATGCCTACTGAATTGGATCAAATTACTCGTCGTAAAATGCAATTAGAAATTGAAGAACAAGCATTGAAAAAAGAAACAGACGATGCAAGTAAAAAACGTTTGGAAATTTTACAAAGTGAATTAGCAGATTTAAATGAAGAAGCTAATAAAATGCAATTACGTTGGCAAAAAGAAAAAGATTCAGTCGAAGCTATTAATCAAAAACGTGCGGAACTAGAAAAAACAAAAATTGAATTAGAAGATGCTGAAAATAAATATGACTTAGAAAAAGCTGCAGTTTTACGTCATGGAACAATCCCAAGCTTAGAGCACGAATTGAATGAGTTAGAAAAAGAAGCTCATAAGGATAATGGAGAAAGTTTAGTTCAAGAATCTGTTACAGCAGATGAAATTTCTCGTGTTGTAAGTCGTATGACTGGAATTCCAGTAACAAAATTAGCAGAAGGCGAACGAGAAAAAATCTTACGTCTAAATGATACATTACATGAACGTGTTATTGGACAAGAAGAAGCAGTAGATGCGGTAAGTGATGCTGTTATCCGTTCTCGTGCTGGACTACAAGATCCAAATCGTCCATTAGGCTCATTCTTATTCTTAGGACCTACCGGAGTCGGAAAAACAGAATTAGCAAAAGCTTTAGCTGAAAACCTATTTGATTCTGAAGAACATATCGTTCGTATCGATATGAGTGAATACATGGAAAAACACAATGTGAGTCGTTTAGTCGGAGCTCCTCCAGGATATGTAGGTTACGAAGAAGGAGGACAATTAACAGAGGCTGTCCGTCGTAATCCATATACGATTGTTTTATTAGATGAAATCGAAAAAGCACATCCAGATGTTTTCAATATCTTATTACAAGTACTAGATGATGGTCGTTTAACTGATTCACAAGGACGTGTTGTTGATTTTAAAAATACAATCCTTATTATGACAAGTAATTTAGGTTCACAACAATTACTAGAAGGAGTAACTCCAGATGGTCATATTCCAGAAGAAGTAGCTAATGAAGTAAATAGTATGTTAAAAGGTTACTTCAAACCTGAATTTTTAAATCGTATCGATGATACTATCTTATTCACACCATTAACATTAGCAAACGTGAAAGAAATCGTTGTGAAGATGACAAAACAATTACGTAAACGTTTATCTGAACAAGAAATTCATTTGGAAATTACAGAGGAAGCAAAAACTTGGATTGCAGAAAAAGCATATGATCCAATGTTCGGAGCTCGTCCATTACGTCGTTTCATTACAAAAGAAGTAGAAACTCCTTTAGCAAAAGAAATGTTAGCAAGTAATATTTTACCTAAGACAACGGTAACGATTGAATTGGTAGATGATCATCTACAATTTATCGATCGCGATGAAGATGGAAATATTATTGTAAATGCCAACGAAAAAGATGCAGAAGATGCTATCGAAGATGAAGCTCATTCTCAAAAATAAAAAAATAATAGCTCTCGGTAAGCGGGAGCTATTTTTTTATTGTCTCATAACGTGTAATATGGTATTTTAAATTTAAAATGATAAATTTAAGGAGAAAATGATGAGAAGCGAGAAATTAAATAACGATTGGGAAATAGATTCAACTCGCAACGAAAAAGAGGAAGGAAAGCCATTATTACGTCGTCGAGCTCGTTATCAAGAGCAAACACTTTTACAACGACGTTATATTCAAGGGATTGATGGACTACGTAGTTTAGCTGTTTTAGGTGTGATTTTTTACCATCTAATGCCAAAAGAATGGAGAGGTGGATATTTAGGAGTAACGTTATTTTTTGTTATTTCTGGATATTTAATGACAGATATTTTATGTCGTCAATGGCAGGAAAATAAATTTTCAATTTGGAAATTCTATGGTCGAAGAATTCGACGATTGTTACCTGCCATTTTAATTTTATTCATTGCTTGTGGAGCAGTATTACCGTTTTTTGGTTTAGAATACATGGTAAAGTTTCGTGGAGTGGTGTATTCTACTCTATTAAATATTAATAACTGGTGGCAATTAGCCAATGGTGGAAATTATTTTGATCAATTTTCGCAAATTACTCCTTTTGCTAATCTGTGGTCTTTATCTGTAGAAGGACAATTTTATATTTTTTATCCTATTATTGTCTTTATTTTATTAAAATTAAAAAATGAGAAATGGCTTTTTGGAGCATTAGTTTTAGGAACTATAGCTTCTAGCATCGAAATGGGAATGCTTTATCAACCTCATGACGTAATGAGAATTTATTACGGAACCGATACTCGTATATTTTCTCTTTTAATTGGTGGATTATTAGCGTTAATTCTTCGTCGGTATGGTACAGTATTACAACAAAAGTTACAAAATGTATTTTGGAAATGGATTGCTGGTATTTGCGTAGGAATTACGGTTTGGTCTTTTTTTGCTATTAGTGACCAACAACCATTTGTTTACCGTGGAGGCATGGTTTTATTTAGTGTGATTGATGCTTTCTTACTATTATTTACTATTGTACAACCTCAAGTGGAACAATGGTTCATTCATCCATTTTTCCATTGGTGTGGGACACGCAGCTATGAAATTTATTTGTGGCAGTTCCCAGTGATGATTGTGTTGGAACATATGTGGAAAGTAAATCCAAGTCAACAAATCCAATTTATAACCGTGAGTTTATTAATTATTGCTGCTTTAGCTGAAATTACTCATCGTTTAGTCGAATCCTTCTATTTATTCCAAAGCAGAGTGAAAGAAAAAGGATTTTGGCGTACGCTTTGGCGTTATGTTCCTACTGGAGTGGTAGCTTGTGTAGGGTTGATGCTATTTGCTACTGGATTTTTAAAAGCACCAACAAAATCACTAGCTAGTCAAAATACATTAGAACAGCAATTGACACAAAATCAAGCACAAATCCAAAAACAAAAGAAAAAGAAAAACTTGAGTCCAAAAGAAAAAGCTCAACAAAAAGCAGCATCTCAAGTGGAATCTATTTTACAAGGAAATATCAAAGATTTAGCGTTATCCAAAGCTCAAAAAGAAAAAGCGCAAAAAACACCATTAACAGCAATTGGAGATTCTGTTCTTTTAAATGCAGCTCCACAATTGCAAGAGATTTTCCCAAATATGCAATGTGATGCGATTGTAGGTCGACAAATCACAGATGGAATTGGGATTATTAATCAAATGAATCAAAATGGTACATTAGCTAAAAATGTTTTATTTGCTTTAGGAACCAATGGACCAACTTATAATGAAGAAGATTTCGATCAAATGTTGGCCCAACTAAAAGATAAAAATGTTTTCATTGTAAATACAAAATCGAATTTGTATTGGCAAGATGAAGTCAATGAAAAATTAGTTAAAGCAAGTGAAAAATATAAAAATATTCATTTGATTCAATGGTGTGAATTAGCAAATCAACATTCGGATTGGTTTGGTGATGATCAAACGCATATGCAAGGAGAAGGAAGTAAATATTACGCTGAGTTTATTGCGAAAAATATTTTAGCGGATATATAAAGAAGAGACTAGAAATCTAGTCTCTTTTTTTATGGTGTGCTATGATGATAACAGAAAAGAGGGACGAAAATGAAATGTAACCAATGTGGAAAAAATTTACAAGATACACAAAGTTGGATGTGTGAAGAAGAAGGGCATGAAATTTATTTATGTGAAGATTGTTTTTCTCAATTAGAAGGATCAGAGGAAGAAATTGTTTTTTGTGCTTCTTGCTTGCGTCCATTATTACCAGGAGAAGAATATATGGAAGAAACAGAAACAGGGGAAGCTTTTTGTTTATCTTGTGCTGAAAAATTGATGCAATAATAAAAAAACACTCCTCAAAAGAGAAGTGTCGAGTTAAAAGATAAATAATTTTTAATTTTAAAAGAAGATATGTCTATATTATAACGTATTTTTCTAAAATAAGACATAATTTTGAATAGAAAAATAAGAAAAATAGGAGAAAAAATTTATGTTAAGTACACGTCGTAAAGAAACGAAATTACCAGAAGGAATTGAATTACCTTTAGAAGGAGAAATTGTCGTTGAGGACTACCATTTATCTAGTAAAAATGCAGGATATACTATGAATACAGAAATTTTTTCTTGTCATAAACAAGAAGAAGATGGATTGGTTAAGGAAAAAGAAAAAAATAAAAAATAACATTCACAAATAGAGAGATATTCGCTATACTATAAAGGTATTTTTAAATAAAGGAGAAATTTATGCGTAAGAATCATATCTATTTGGCTGGTCCTTTTTTTAATGAGCAGCAATGTCGAATTTTAGACGCTGTCCAAGAAGCGTTACAAAAAAATGCTACGGTAGGAGAAATTTTTTCACCAAGCAAATGGCAAGGAGCTAAAGACCTAGCTTTTGGCTCAACAGAATGGAAACAAAAAACATTTTTAGCCGATATTCGCCAAATTGATCGCTGTGATGCAGTAGTGGCAATTGCAGATTATACCGTATTAGAAGGTGAAACTCTACCAGATTCAGGGACAACCTTTGAAATGGGGTATGCTTATGCAACGAATAAACCTCTAATTATTGTGCATGCAGAAGATATGAATAAATTGAACTTAATGTTGCTAGAAGCACAAACTTCAATTCAATCTATTGATACATTAGCAAATTACGATTTCAATACCTTACATCCAAATATTGAAATGGAACAGAAATTAGAAGTATTTTAGTCGTTAAGGAGATGATTCTTTTTCCCACTCTGAAAGATTAGGTGAAAGAGAATCAATCCTTTTTTTTATCTGAATTTTGCAATAGAATGATGAACTTATGATATAATCAAAAGAAGAATAAATAGATGAGAGTGATGAAATGAATATTGAACAGATGAAGCAAAGACAAGAGAAAATTCGTAATTTTTCAATTGTTGCTCATATTGACCATGGAAAATCAACATTAGCAGACCGTATTTTAGAAAAAACAAATACGGTTTCTAAGCGCGAAATGCATGATCAACTGTTGGATTCTATGGATTTAGAACAAGAGCGTGGAATTACTATTAAATTAAATGCAGTAGAATTAAGTTATAAGGCGAAAGATGGAGAAGAATATATCTTTCACTTAATTGACACCCCAGGTCACGTCGACTTCTCTTATGAAGTTTCACGTAGCTTAGCAGCTTGTGAAGGTGCCATCTTGGTTGTCGATGCTGCTCAAGGAATTGAAGCTCAAACGTTAGCTAATGTTTATTTAGCTTTAGATAATGATTTGGAATTAATTCCTGTCATTAATAAAATTGATTTACCTGCGGCTGATCCAGAACGTGTAAAAAAAGAAATTGAAGACGTAATCGGATTAGATGCTGAAGATGCAGTATTAGCGAGTGCCAAAGCAGGAATTGGTATTGAAGAGATTTTAGAAGAAATTGTTGATAAAGTCCCTGCTCCAGATGGTGACATTGAAGCACCATTGAAAGCATTAATTTTTGACTCAAAATATGATTCTTATCGTGGAGTGGTTTTAAATATCCGTGTTGTAGATGGAATGGTAAAACCAGGAGATAAAATTTTATTAATGAGTAATGGAGCTACTTTTGATGTAACAGAAGTAGGGGTGTTCTCACCAAAACCATTATCAAGAGAGTGCTTAATGCCTGGAGATGTAGGCTATTTAACTGCAAGTATTAAAACTGTTCAAGATACACGTGTAGGGGATACCATTACCCTAGCAAATCGACCAGCAGAAGAACCTTTAGCAGGTTATCGTCAAATGAATCCAATGGTCTATTGTGGATTATATCCAGTAGATAATTCAAAATTTAACGATTTACGTGAAGCTTTAGAAAAACTACAATTAAATGATGCTGCTTTACAGTTTGAAGCAGAATCCTCACAAGCACTAGGATTTGGTTTCCGTTGTGGTTTCTTAGGATTGCTACATATGGATGTCGTGCAAGAGCGTTTAGAACGTGAATTTGATTTAGATTTAATTACCACTGCACCATCTGTAATTTATGAAGTAACAAAAACAGATAAAACGACGCTACGTGTGGATAATCCAGCTGATTTCCCAGAACAAGGATTGATTGATCACGTGGAAGAGCCTTATGTTAAAGCGAGCATTATGGTACCAAAAGAATATGTCGGTGCAGTAATGGATATTGCTCAAAGAAAACGTGGAGAATTCATTACGATGGATTACATTGATGACTATCGTGTGAATGTTATTTATGAATTACCATTATCAGAAATTGTTTTTGACTTTTTTGATAAATTAAAATCAGGAACAAAAGGATATGCTTCTTTAGACTATGAAATGATTGGTTATAAACCAAGTAATCTAGTAAAAATGGATATTTTATTAAATGGAGAACAAGTCGATGCATTAAGCTTCATTGTCCATAAAGATTTCGCCTATGATCGTGGAAAAGCGATTGTAGAAAAATTACGTGGATTGATTCCACGTCAACAATTTGAAGTGCCAATTCAAGCAGCAATTGGAAATAAAATTGTGGCTCGTAGCAATATTAAAGCATTGCGTAAAAATGTATTGGCTAAATGTTATGGTGGGGATGTTTCCCGTAAGCGTAAATTATTAGAAAAACAAAAACAAGGGAAAAAACGTATGAAACAAGTCGGAAGTGTGGAAGTACCACAAGAAGCCTTTATGGCAGTTCTGAAGATGGATGATGAAGATACAAAATAAAATTTCTGCTTTCTTAAAAAAAGAAAAATGGCAAGCAGGATTTCGTATTCTTCTACTTGTGATGGTTAGTATTTTTCTATTTATTGGTTCAGCTTTTATTACAGAGAGAGGATTAGAAATAGAAAATGTACGTACGTTACAACCCTTAATTTCAGAGGTGGCGAAAGAAGAAGGAATGATGGAATATCTTCCTTATATCAAAGGGATTATTATGTTAGAATCAGCAGGTACAGGAACCGATGTGATGCAATCCAGTGAAAGTAAATATGGAGTTCCTAATAAAATCACTTCGCAAAAAGAAAGTTTAGAAGCAGGAATCTCTTTTTTAAAACAAGCGATTGAAAAAGCAAAAGAGATGGATTGCGATATTTGGACTGCTATTCAAGCATATAATTTTGGCTTAAGCTATATTCATTATGTAGCTCAACATGGAAAGAAAAACACGATTCCTTTAGCAGAAACCTATTCTGAACAAATGTTAGCTAGTAAAAATGCAAAAGGAGAACATCAAAAATATCGTTATTGGAAATTAAAAGCGATGAAATATAATGGAGGTTACCTTTATCGTGATGGTGGAAACTTCTTTTATGCAGAGCAAGTTGCTTTTAATATGAAGATTTTGAAGTTTTTCCATCAAGGATAAAGAAAGTGTGAATAGAAAATGAAAAAATCGTCAATATTTCTCATCGCACTTGCAGCTATAATTACCGTTGGTATTTGCTTTTATGGTGAAGTAAAAGATAAAAAAGAAGTTGCGCAATATGAAGCAACTTATAAAAAGCAGGCAAAAGAAGAAAACGTGTTGCAAGAACGCGATGATGATAAGGAAAAAGAAAGTACAGATTCAAAAGATAAAGAAGAGACCAAGAAAAAAGAAGAACCTAAAAAAGCTAAACCAGTGAAAAAAGAAAAAAAACAAGAGAAAGATAAAAAAGAAGAAGATAAGGAACAAACGGCAGGTTATACAATTAAAGAAGGGGATGACTTACAAGTCATTGCTAATAAATGTGGAATTTCAACAGATGAATTAATGAAAATGAATCAATGGAGTTCTCTTCCTATTGTTCAACCAGGTCAAGTGATTCAAGTTCCAGCAAATAAAGTAGGTGCACTAGGAGGAGAAAATATTTCTCAACAGGCACCCACATCAAATGCACCAGTAGCGCCAGCACCACAAAATAATGGAACGCAGGGAGCCACACAAACGCCAGCTCCAACTCCAACACCGGCGCCAGCACCAGTACAACAACCAGTAGCACCAACACCGGTAGCTCAATAATAATTAGTAATGGAAAGACTGACTTTGTCAGTCTTTTCATAATTCAGGGGGAACTATGGAAATTAGTCGATATCTTAGTGCAGGAAGTGTTACGCTTTCGAATCTATTATTAAAATATTATCGTCAACTTAATTTATCAGAAATTGAGTTAGTAATGTATATTCAATTGTCTTCAGCTCAACAACGCAGTAAAAAAATGCCAGATATTGGTAAAATTAGTGAAGCGATGGGCTTAGATGTGAAACAAGGATATCATATTATTGAATCATTGATGAGAAAAGGGTGTATTCAACTCTGTCGTTATGAAACTGAAGAAGGAAAAGAAGCGGATGCTTATGATCTTTCTGGTGTTTTTCAAAAAATTGATTTATTGGAAAGAAAAGAAAAAGAATTGGCAGTTAAAGAACAATTACCTAAATTAGTAACAGAATTTGAATTAGACTTAGGAAGAACAGTATCTCCTTATGAAATTGAACAAATTCAATCTTGGTTACAAAATTATTCCTTTGATTTAATAGTATTAGCATTAAAAGAGACTGTATATCATCGAGCAAAAAGTCCTTTTCGTTATTTACAGAAGATTTTGGAGTATTGGCGAAATCAAGGGGCAAATACAGTAGAAAAAGCAAAAATGATCATTGAAGAATCAAGAAATCATAAGTTAAGACAAGAAAAAGAAGAAACACCACCACTAGAAGTACCTATCTTTGAGGATTGGAATGGTGGATACGAATAGGAGGATTTGATGCGTTCAAAAGAGGAAAATCGCAAATTGATTACAGCAGTATCCCAAGTATATAAAGATGCTACGGTAGCTTTGCATTATGAAACTACTTTTCAGTTATTAATTGCAGTGATTTTAAGTGCACAAACTACAGATGTGGCAGTAAATAAGGCTACACCTAGTTTGTTTGCTTCTTATCCGACACCTGAAAAATTGGCCAATGCTTCAATAGAAGATGTAATCTCAAAAATTAAAACGATTGGCCTTTATCGAAATAAAGCTAAAAATATTATTGCTTGTAGTCAAAAATTAGTAGAAGAATTTGGTGGAAAAGTTCCAGCCGATCGTAAACAATTAATGAGTTTACCGGGAGTAGGAAGAAAAACAGCGAATGTAGTATTAAGTGTGGCTTTTAATATTCCAGCATTTGCGGTAGATACGCACATTCAACGAATTGCTAAGCGTCTACAAATTGTTCCTTTAGATGCTTCAGTAGATGAAGTAGAAAAAACCATTACTTCTATTATGCCCAAAGAGACATGGAATCATTTGCATCATCAATTAATTTATTTTGGTCGATATTTATGTACGGCCAAAAAACCAAAATGCGATCAATGTCCATTTACAAAGGAATGTTTATATTATGAATCAGAAGTAGCCGAGAAAAAAGAATCCTAGATGTAATCATTTTGTAATAAAACGTTATCGTTTTGTAAACTGATGTTTAACTATGAAATAGAAAATCATGATATCCTAAGACAGTAGTTAAAAGAGAAGAAAAAAGAAGATTACAAACAAAGGAGATCATTATTTTATGAAAGCAAACAAATCACTAGTATTAGGAACTGTATTAGCAGCGGCAGGAATTGGCGTATGCATGACAAGTGGAGACGCAAAAGCAGATACTGTTTACACAGTTCAAAAAGGCGATACTCTATACAAAATTTCTCGTAAATTTGCTGGAGACGCAAGTTTAGTACAAGCGATTGTTGAAAAAAATAATATTGCTAACCCAAACATGATTTTTGTGGGTGAAAAGGTTACAATTCCTGAAAATGCAAATGATACAAAATCTGTTAAAAAATCAACAAATACTTATAAATCAGTAGCAAAAGCACAAACAGTGAAAGCTACACCAAAAGCAGTAAAAGCTACACCAAAAGCAACTGCACCAAAACAACAAAATACTTACCAAGCGCCAAAACAAAATGTTGCTCCACAGCAAACATACCAAGCTCCTAAGCAACAACAAACTTATCAAGCGCCAAAACAACAAAATACTTACCAAGCACCTCAACATTCAGGTAGCGAAGCAAGTGCAAAATCATGGATTGCAATGAAAGAATCAACAAACAACTACAACGCTCGTAACGGTCGTTACATTGGTAAATACCAATTAGACGCTGCTTACTTAAACGGAGATTACTCTGCAGCAAACCAAGAACGTGTAGCTGAACGTTATGTAAAACAACGTTACGGTAGCTGGTCAAAAGCGAAAGCTTTCCACGAAGCAAACGGTTGGTATTAATAAGATAAGAAAAGATAAAGGTTAGTGAATTTCACTAACCTTTTTTTTGTAAAAAAATTGGTAATTCTTTTCAATAATGATAAAATGAAACTATATTAAAGGGGGAATTGAATTGGCACAAAAAGAGAAAAAAGAATCTGGCTGGATAGGGACTCTTGTTTATTGTGCAATTATTATATTAATTGTCGTTTTATTACGTACTTTTGTCTTTAGTCCGATGAAAATTTCTGGTCATTCAATGGATCCAACATTACATGATGGTGAGCGTGTAATTTCTGTCAAATTAGCAAAAGTAAAACGATTTGATATTGTTACATTGAAAGCACCAGATGATCCAGATAAAGATTATGTCAAACGAGTCATTGGTTTACCAGGAGATACAATTAAAATGCAAAATGATACATTGTATATCAACGGTAAAAAATATAATGAACCTTATTTAGATGATTTTAAAAAATTAATGAAAAAAGGGACATTAGCTAGTCAATATGAACCAATGTTCCAACCAGAAGTAGAGAATGCCAAACATTTTACTGAGAATTTTTCATTACAAACGTTAGCTTCCACAAAAGGAGCAATTAAAGTTCCAAAAGATACTTATTTTGTGATGGGAGATAATCGTCTAATCTCAAAAGATAGTCGAATGTTAGGTTTTATTCCGAAAAAGAATATTTTAGGAGTTGTAGAATTTGTCTACTGGCCATTAAAAGATATTGGTTTTGTCCATTAATTAATCAGAAAAGAATCTATGGAAACATAGATTCTTCTTTTTTATAGGAGGAAGTATGAGCTTACTTTATATTTATGGAGATCGTAGTCATCAGCACTTACAAATGATGATGCAAGAAAAAGAGAAATTTTGTGGTGCAAAAGCATGGTTACAAGAAAAAGAGCATCAAGTCTGTTTTCTTGTTCCCAATAATTTGAAATTTGAAGGAGAAGTAGCGATTTTACAAGAGTATGCACAAGGAGAATCCTACGATTTTATTAGTAACCTTTCTCTTTCTGTTTTCAGTTTTGAGCGTTTAGCATGGTATTTGTTGGAAGAAGATCATACACCAAAAATTTCGCAAAGTGGATTACAAATGTTATTGCGAAAACAAATGTTAGAGATTGAAAAAGATACGACAGAGGATAAGTATACCCACTTAAAGCCATTATTTAATAAGAAAGGATTTATTGAAAAAGTATTAGACCTTTTTTTAGAATGGATAGAAGGTCAATTAACTCCAGAATTACTTTTGGACTATCTTTCTCTAGCGGAAGAAGCATCTTTGAATGAAGAAACGCTGAAGGAATTAATCTATTTATATCAAAATTTTTTACAAGTAAGTCAAGGATATTCATTTAATAATCACCAATTATTAGCGCAATTAAAAGAATATTTACAAACACATTCTTTAAATCATTACCAGTTTTATGTTTATGGATTTCAGCGTTTTACCGCAGAAGAACTAGAAATTCTATCTTTACTGGCAAAACGCTCTCAATTAATCGTCAGTGTTATCAGTCCAGATCATCCATTGACAGGAAGTATGAGTTCATTATATGAGAGTCAAAAACAATTAGCCAAACGTTTAGCTATTCTGGCAGAAGAACCTTATCCATTATGCTTTTTAGCGCCAAAAGAGGAATATCCATTAGCCTCAATGTCACAAGTGTGGCAAACGTTTGATGAGGGAAAAACTTCTAATTATTCTTTACCTCAATCGGTAATGTTATGGAAAGCAGAGGATGAATTAGCAGAGGTAGAGCAAGTAGCACGAACAATCTATCAACTGGTTCGAGAAGAGAACTATCGCTATCGAGACATTACGATTTTTACTCGTAATTTAGAAGGATATCATTCACATTTTGCGCCTATTTTTCATAAATATCAAATTCCATATCATCTAGGAGAATCGCAAAATATGGCGCACCACTCTTTAACGATTTTATTGGAATCTTTATTTAAAATCGAACAATACCCACATCAGGCACAGTTTGTTTTTGACTTTCTAAAAACAGGTTTAGTTCGTCCAACCTATGAAGAAATTTGGTCTGAGCAAGAAAAAGAACAATATGAAAAAGACCAGCAAACGCAAGCTCTAGAAGAATATCAAGCAGCGTTCACAATGGAAGAAGAAAAAGAAGAAGTTCAAAACCGGGAATTAACAGATTTTGTTTCGTTTGAGGAATGGTCCCAATGGATTTCTCTTGCAGAAATTTTTATGGAAACAAGTGGGTATGATGGAAGAGATTGGCAAAAAGAAGAATTCCCTTACCGTGGGAGCCAATTAAAAGAAGGGGATGAAAAAGCGATTGCTAAATTAACAGAAGCCATAACTTATGTAGCACGTTTTGTTCGTCAATTGTTAGCAGACATCCATCAAATTTTTGCAGAGAAAAATACCTATCGTGAAGTATTACAAGCTTTGTATCAACAACTACTTTCTTGGCACGTTCTAGAAGAATTACAAAAAGAAGAAGTAGATAAAAATGAAGAAGTGTGGAATCAATTTGTCGCTTTAGTAGAAGAAATGAATCAATTATTAGGAGCTTATCCTTATCAAAAAGAAGAGAATCTCTTTTTTGAATTATTTATCGAAGGACTAAGAAGTAGAACCTATTCTTCGATTCCAAATACAGTAGATGAAGTACATATTGCCGATATTATGCGTCCTAGAATGGTAAAAACAAAAGTTTGCTTTATTATCGGTGGAGATGAATTGCATTTACCAAAAGTGATGAGTAATGATACGTTACTTAGCGATGAAGAACGAATGCATTTAACTACGTATTTAGAAGATTATCCACAGTGCTACTTGGGTAAAGATACGATTACGATGATGAATCATGAATATTATCATGCCTATTTAGCAATGACTACCGCTAAAGAAAAATTATATTTAAGCTATGCTCAAAGTAAAGGAGAAATGTCTCCTTATTATCAATGGATGAAAGAATTAGGAGTAGAAACTAAATCTATCTTTTTATTCCCACAAAATGGTACCTTCCAAAAAGAATATTTAGCCAATGGGCAACAAAATAATGCGGTCGCTCTTACTTTATATCGTAAAGAACAAACAGGAATTTTTCCTTTAGATCCAACTTGGCAAAAATGTTTAACTTCTTGTCAACAAAAATTTCCAACTCTTTGGCAAGGTCTGTTTTTAGAAAATCAAGCCGAGTCTTTACGTAAAGATCAAATCTTTGATTATTATGATGAACCATTTGGTAAAGAACATCAGTTTATTACATCAGTAAGTCAATTGAGTGGATATTTAACCTGTCCTTATCGCTATTATTTACAAAAAGGATTACAGTTAGAACCACTAGAAGAATATCAACCAGATTATCGGATGCATGGAAACTTTTTACACGAAGCATTAGATGTTTTAATGAAAGAATTACGTCAAAGAAAACAAAATTTCCATGTTTTATCTACGCAAGAATTATATGATTTATGTCAATCGGTGTTAAAAGAATTAGAGGGAGAAAAGATATATTCTGTCTATCAAGCAAATGAAAAGAATCGCTTTGAAAATCAACAATTAAAACGATTGTTCCAAAATGTCTGTGCGATTTTACATTATGAAATGGAAATACAAGAAGATATTCAATATGAAGACTCCTTAACCGAGATTCGTTTTGTGCCAGAACGAGACAAAATCTATCCTAATCAATTGATAGCTCCTAATTTAAGCATTCACACAGAAGATGAAACTGGAAAAGAAGTACCTATTACTATTGGTTTAAAAGGACGAATTGACCGGTTAGATTTATTAAAAGTCGGCAAAGAAAGATATTATCAATTGCTAGATTATAAATCAAAAGCTAAAAAATTAAGAGCGAATGGTGTCGATGTTGGGGATGCTTTACAATTATTGACTTATATTGCAGTATTGCAAGAAAACCAAGAAGCTCTCCGTCAAGCTTTTTCGTTACCAAAAGAAGAGGTCGAGGAAATTCATTTAGATGGTGCATATTTTGTTCCTTTAGAAAATAACGATTTACAAGAAAAAGATCAGATTAAGATTAGTTCACAAATTCGTTGGGAGGGAATTGCTTTAAAAGAAGGACTACCTAAAGAAAAAGAAGTATATCATTTATTGGGAAGCCCAAAAAAGGAATATGCCGCTGGATTAACGGAAGAGCAAATGACACAATTAGTGGAAAAAAATAAAGCAGATATTAAACAAGCAGTACAAAATATTTATGATGGAGACTGCTCGATTCGTCCTCGTAATGAAAAGAGTTGTCAACATTGTCCATTCCATAGTATTTGTCAGTTTTCAACAGAAACGAATCAATATCAAAAAGGAAGTTCGGTCCAAAATGTCGACGAACTTTTTGAAAAATTGAAGAAAGGAAAAGAGTAAGTCGCTTTACTCAAAAGATTATGGCTGAAGTACATTATACTGAAGAACAAAAAAGAATTATTGAACATGAAGGGAATAATTTACTTGTTTCTGCTTCGGCAGGCTCAGGGAAAACGATGGTATTAATTGAGCATATTTTATTTTTAATCCAAGAAAAAAAAGTATCTCTCGATCAATTACTCGTTGTAACTTTTACCAATGATGCTGCCAATGAGATGAAACAGCGCTTAAAATCATTATTACAAAAAGCAATTCAAAAAGAAAAAGAGAAAGAGCAGAAGCGTTGGTTGCAAGACCAACTAGTAAAATTACCTAGCGCGATGATTTGTACGATTGATAGTTTTTGTTTACAAGTCTTACAAAAATATTATTATTTATTAGAATTAGATCCCAAAATTCAATTATTAACCGAAAAAGTGGAACAAATGGAGATGCAAGAAGAAACGTTCGATACTTGGTTTGAAGAACAAGTTCGATTACAAAAGCATCCTTTACTATTCCAACAATTCCAAGATTTAGCTGCTCTACAGAGAGTATTTGTTATGGCAAATCAAGAGCTAGATGCAACTGCTGATGAAGAAGCGTTATATCAACAATGGTTGTATTGGTTTGATCATAAAGAAGAATATTACCAACAAAAATTATTATCTATCGCCAAAGAAATGTCTTTCTTTTTGAGTGATAACGCTTTTGCAATAGAAGGTACTTCTTTTTTTGAAAAAGGAACAGAAATTTATCAACAATTTTGTCAAGCGTTAGAGGGGAAACAAGCTTGGTCAGAAGTTCCTAAAGGACTGCGAAAGCCACCTAGAGTAGAACTGAAAGGTACAAATCCTTTTACCAATACTGCACTAAAAGAAGACCAAAAGCTACTAAAAGAAGCATTTGAATCTCAAAAAGAAGAAGCAATTAGTAAAGAATTGGCCATTGAATTATTAGAAAGTATTTATGAAATTCGCCAATTAGAAAAAGAATGGCGCAAAGAAAAGGGAGTAGCTACCTTTAGTGATGTGGCTAAAAACGTTCAACAATTATTACAAGAACAACCCGAATTAGTTCGTTTATATCAAGAACAATTCATTGAAGTGATTGTGGATGAATATCAAGATGTGAACGACCTACAAGAAAATATTTTATCAACGATTAGTCGAGGAGATAATTATTTCATGGTGGGAGATGCTAAACAAAGTATCTATCAATTCCGAAAAGCGAATCCACATAATTTTATCGCTAAACGGACTTTATATTTAGAAGATCAGCAAAAAGGAAAAGTAATTTCTTTACGAGATAATTTCCGTTCTCGTAAAGAAGTTCTTGATTTTGCAAATGCGGTATTTGAAAAAACGATGACAGATGCTTTTGGTGGTATTTCTTATGATGAAAAAGAGGCTTTACGGGCAGGAGCTACTTATTCACAAAGCTGGGATGCTACGACCGAATGGTTAACCTGTGAAGAAATAAAAATACCAGAAGAATGGCAAGAAACGATAGAAGAATCCAAAGAATTGCAAGATGCGTTCTTCCAAGAAGGAAAATTGGATGAAAAGAAATTACAAGCACATCTAATTGCTCAATCCATTCAAGAACAATTAGGAAAAGAAATTTATATTCAAGGAAAAGAAGAAAATCATCCTCTTTCTTACCATGATATTGCGATTTTAAGTCGTAGCAATGTGGGATTAAGCATTGTAGAAAATATTTTAGCCAAATATAAAATTCCTACGGTTCGTAGTAAAAATATGAATTATTTCCAAGCCATTGAAGTGCAACAAGTACTAGCATTATTAGAAATTATTGAAAATCCCTACCAAAATATCCCATTTGTAGCGGTATTGCGTTCGCCTTTTGTCGGAATGAAGGAACAAGAATTAATGGATTTGCGTCACTATCAAAAAGAAGAAGGAAAGCAAAGTATTTATTTGCAAGCAAAAGTATGGGCTGAAAAAGATGAACGTTTAGCTCAATTTTTGGAACAATTATCCTTTTGGCAACAAAGAAAAAGAAATATCTCTGTTCGAGAGTTATTATGGGATATTTATGAACAAACGCAAATTGTCACTTATCAACTAGCTTTTGATAATGGAGAACAAAGACAGAGAAATTTATCTTTACTTTATGAACAAGCAGAAGCCTTTGAAGCTTTGGAATATCGAGGGTTGTCATCTTTTTTACGATATGTCCGTCGTTTAGTAAAAAATAATAAAGAACTAGAAGGCATTCAAAAAGAAAATGCAGTTATTTTGCAGACCATTCATGGAAGTAAAGGATTAGAATATCCCTTTGTTTATTTATATCAAATGGATCAAAGTTTACAGCTAAAAAATAATAAAGATTTAGTGATTTTTAGTAATAAAAATCATTTAGGATTAAAGTATCGTCAAATTTCTGACTTTGCTAAAGAAAAAGAACAGCTCCCTTATCAAAAGACAATTCGTAATTATACGTATCAAGCAGTAGCCGAAGAAGCGAAAAAAGAATATTTAGAAGAGGAGTTGCGTATTTTATATGTAGCCATTACTCGTGCGAGAGAAAAGTTATTTGTCGTTGGTTTTGGGAAAGAAACAGAAATTGAAGCAAGAGAAACGATTTCCTTACCTTTAGAAAAAAATAATTCCTTTATGAATTGGATCTTAGCTGCATCTAGTGCGACTTATCATTTTCCTTGGAAGAAAAATGAGCAAGAAATAGAGCAAATTTTTAGAAATTTTTGGGAACAAAAACAAAAGAAACTCGAGTTTATTACTACCGTTGAGCCAGCAAAAGAAAAAGCAGCAGAAAAAACTTGGCAAGAAGTAGAAGCTGTATTGCAACAAAAATATCATTATGAAGCACAAACAGAGATTCAAAGTTATCAATCTGTTTCTCATTTAAAACATGAATTTAGCGATCCTGATATTGTTCAATTAGAGGAACAAGGAGCTTCTTTCTTTAAAGAAAAAAGTACAAATTGGAAACAACCTAATTGGCAGGAAAGTCAAAAAGAAGTGACAAGAGCTCAATTGGGAAGCGCGATGCACTTACTTTTACAATATTTAGATTGGACAAAAGATATTACATTAGATACTTTCATTGAGCTAAGTAATGAATTAGTACATAAAGGAAAATTAGATCTTCTCGTCGCACAAAAACTAGATTATACTACTTTATTAAAATTCGTTCATAGTCCATTAGGGCAATTTTTTAAAGAACACCACGCTCATTTATATTGTGAACAAGCATTTTCAGGTCTTTTTCCTGTAGAAAAAGAGGATGTTTTAGTTCACGGAATTATTGATGGTTATATCGTCTTAGAAGATTGGGTGTTATTATATGATTATAAGACGAACTTGCGCCGTAAGTATGAACGTAAAGATACATTTAAAAAACGAATGAAAGATGAATATTACGGACAGTTACGCTTATATGCGAAGGCGTTACAGGGTACATATCCAGAAAAGAAAATTGTACCCATCCTGATTTTATTATCAGAAAATGATTGGCTATTAATAGAAGAATAGAAAAGAATTATAAAAAGTACGATATATAGAAAGAGAGAATAATGAAAGAACATTCAATTCATGCAACAGTATATTATGTCTTAAAATGGCTAGTAATTTCTTTTATTTTAGCCATTTTATGTGGGAGTATTATTTCCATTTATATTTTAGCGATTAATAAAGGAGAGCAAGTCCGAGCCTTGCATCCAATAATGATTTTAGGCTTACCTTTTGTTGGTGCAGCGGTAACTTATATGTATCAATATTTTCATTTAACAAGTCAAGTAGGAAATAAATTATTAATTGCCAAAGCCAATGGATCTGAAGAAAAAATTCCTTTTCGAGCAATTCCTGTATCCATGTTAGGTACGATTGCTTCTCATTGGTTTGGAGCCTCAATCGGTCGAGAAGACATTGCGACTCAATTAGCAGGTGGAATGATTGATCAAGTAGATCAGCATTTCTATTTTCGATTTACAGACATAGAAAAACAATGGTTAATTACTTGTGGATTAGGAGCAGGGTTTGCTTGTACCTTTGGCACTCCTGTCGCAGGAACATTGTTTGCTTTAGAAATTTCAAAAGCTCGCTCTTTTCGCTTAGATGCAATTTATCCTGTATTTATGACGTCTCTATTATCTTATTGGGTGACGACTTGTTTTGACTTACATCAAAGAGGAGTTTTTTCTGTGACTGGTTATCCAAAAGAAGAATTAATGACTTTTGTGTGGTTATTTATCATTAGTATTCTTTTTGCTTGTATCGGTCGTTGTTACCGTTTTGGTATTTCTTTAGTGCAAAAGTCAATGCAAACTTGGATTAAAAATCCTGTTTGGATTACTTTTTTAGGAGGATTATGTGTTGTCATTTTAACTTTGATTTTTCATAATATAGAATATTTAGGGTTAAGTTCGGCGATGCAAAAGGAAGCTATTGATGGTACTCCATCTCCATTTGGGTTTTTTTGGAAACTACTCTATACTATGATATGTGTAGGAACAGGATTTCGTGGGGGAACCTTAACGCCTTTATTTGATATTGGCTCCAATTTTGGACATTTTCTTAGCCGTTGGGTTCCATTTGATGCCAGTTTCATTTCTGCACTAGGATTTTTAGGAGTTTTTGCGGCAGCAACAAATACTCCGTTAACTTGTTTTATTTTAGGAATTGAATTATTTGGTGGGAAAGGAGCAATTTTCTTTTTCTTTGTCACCATTACTAGCTATATTTGCTCTGGGAAATATAGTGTCTTTACACAAAAGTAAAAAAGAGATGAGGCTATAACAGTGAAGAAAACGTATGCGATTATTGATATCGAGACAACGAATTCAAGTTTTAAAAAAGGAAAGATGATCCAATTTGCTTGTGCATTGGTTCAAAAAGACAAAGTAATTCAACGTTTTAATACGTTTATTAATCCAGAAACGCCTATTCATGAAGGAATTACTCAATTAACGGGAATTACAGAAGAAATGGTAAAAGATGCTCCTTATTTTTGTGATGTAGCTTCCATTTTACATGATTTATTGACTGATTGTACTTTAGTCGCACATAATGCACAATTCGATGTTAATTTTTTAAATATGCAATTTGAGCAAGAAGGATTGACTCCTCTTTCTTGCCCTGTCATAGATACTGTGCAGTTAGCAGAGGTATTATTTCCAACCGTAGAAGGATATCGATTACAAAATTTAGCTAAAGAATTGAAACTGACTCATTGTCATGCGCATCGAGCAGATAGTGATGTTGAAGCAACAGTTGAACTTTTTTTGGCGCTAAAAACAAAGTGGCAGAGTTTACCTGCACATATTCAAAAACGAGTCGTACGTTATGCGGATTGTTTTTATGAGAATACAGGAGAATTTTTTGCCGATTTCATATCCTTGGAAAAGGAACTTGATCCTAAATATATTAAAATTGGCATCTTTTCTTTATTACGTAAAGAAAAAGAAGATGACACATTATCATTTGCTGAAGTAGGTCAACAAAAAACGATAGGTATAGAATTGCCACAAAAAGATCGTTTTTTTGCTTATGAAGAAATGAAAAAAAAGAAAAAAAATAGTTTATGTTTAATTCCTAAATATGAGTATCAACGTTGGACGGAAAAAGGGTATGAAGTTTGGGATTGTGCTTCTGAATATATTGATTTGGAATTATTTCAAAATCATTGGGACGAGTCAAATTCAGATGAGGTCCGTAGATTACAAATTAAATTATTGATTTGGTTAACAGAGACAAAGACAGGATGTTTTCATGAATTAAGATTGAAAATTCGTCCTAATTTTTTCCAACAAATCGCTCATAGGGGACTATCTTTTTTACAAAAAAGAAAAAGAACCTATTCTTATGATTTTTTAGTTCGTCAAGAGGAAAGAATAAAACATCAAGCACATATTATAATGACTCAAGAACGTTTTTTAGAATATGAAGAAGAAGAAAATCCAATTCGAAATACGTTATATGTGGATGAAGCTACTTATTTTTCTTTTTTATTAGAAGAAAATACAAAAGAATATTTATCTCTACAAAAGTTTAAGCATTGGCAACAGCAATTAACGAAAGAAGATTTTGCAAGTAAAATTGAATTTCCTTCTGAAAAGCAAACTCGACAATGGAATTCTTATTTACCTTTTTTAAAGAAAAAAACGGTCTTTTTCTATCAAAAATGGAAAGAATACTATCAAACAGGAGATTTGAAGAAATTACCATCGATTGAGAAAATGAAAAATCAATTACAGCAATATATCACAATTTTGAACAAAGGAATTCAATATGTACAAAAGAGTCAAAATCGAAAACGTGAGAAAAAAGAAATTGAATCTTTTTTTATCGAACTAATTCAATGGGCAGATTATTTATATGTATATCTAGAATCAGAAAATATGGGAATAAAAACAGGAATAGATGACAAAGAGCATCCTTATCTTTTCCGAGATAAAAAACGAGAATGGGAGTTTTATATCCATATCCAGGAAGTAGGAACTATTTATTTAGTTGACGAATGTTTAATCCAAGAAGGGAAAAGCTATTATCCTTTAGATTATTGTTTTTATTGGAAAGAGGAAACAAACATTCAAAAACAAGAGAAAGAAGTAATTTTATATGATCAACTTTCTTCTTTATCGACGAATGAATTCGTTTATGCTTATGTAAATCAACAAGGAATTTACAGTATTAATAAATGGTTATCTCAAGGACAAAGAGTATATCTTCCTTTTACAACAAGTTTTTATTATGCGTTCTTATTCCAAAATATAAAGATTACTTTGATGAATACTATTTCGCTAACTCTTTGGCAAGAGATATTTTTAGAAAAATTACATCGAAAAGATTGCCTTATTGAAAGAAGTTCTTTTCCTAGAGAAAAATGAGGAAATTCATCATTTTGAGTAGAAAAAGAACTTAATATTGTCTATAATAAACATATATCTATGCGAAAAAAGGAGAGGCAAAAAATGAAAAAAATAATTACTACATCGTTAATTACTATTGTGACGATTGTTTGTCTTGTAGGTGCCTTTTTCTTTTATGCAAGTACTCCAGTTCGTAAAGAGAGGAAAGAAGCGATTCAATTGGCAGAAAAATATGCAGATATGAATAAGCCAGAACGCTTTTATCTTTTTACACGTGATCAAACGTATTATACGATTGCTGGAGAAAACAAAAAACGTCAAGAAATTTTAGTTTCCATTCCAAAAGACGGAGATACCATTAAGGTAGTAGACCAAAAAGATGGAATTACTGAAAAACAAGCGCAAGAGATTGTACAAAAAAAATATCATCCCTACAAGATAGAAAATATTAATTTTGGCTATATTAAAGGTATTCCAGTGTGGGAAGTCACAACAATGAATAAAGATCATACTTTATCTTATTATTCATTACGCTTCCGTAATGGTAGTATCTATAATAAAATTACAAACTTTTAAGGAGTGAGTTTATGGAAAAAATTAGCATCATTGATTCAAAGAACCATGTTAACGAGGTTGTAGAAATTAATGGTTGGATTGCCAACAAACGCTCTAGCGGTAAAATTGCCTTCTTAACATTGCGTGATGGATCTGCTTATTTCCAAGGAATTGTTTTAAAAGAAACAGTAGGAGAAGAAGCTTTCGCTCAAATTAAAAATTTACCACAAGAAACAGCAGTAAAAATTATTGGAGAAATCCACGAAGATAAGCGTTCAAAATTTGGTTATGAAATTGAAATTAGTCAATTAGAAGTAATTGGTACAAGTGGTGATTATCCAATTACACCAAAAGAACACGGAACAGATTTCTTGATGGATCACCGTCATTTATGGCTACGTTCATCAAAACAACATGCGATTATGCAAATCCGTAATGAAATTATTCGTGCGACTTATGAATTCTTTAACGACCGTGGCTTTATTAAAATTGATCCACCAATTTTAACTGGTTCTGCTCCAGAAGGAACAACAGAATTATTTGAAACAGATTACTTTGGTCAATCTGCTTATTTATCACAAAGTGGTCAATTATATGCTGAAGCTGCAGCAATGGCTTTTGGTAAAGTATTTACTTTTGGACCTACTTTCCGTGCCGAAAAATCAAAAACACGTCGCCATTTAACTGAATTCTGGATGATTGAACCAGAAATGGCTTTCACTCATCAAGATGAAAGCTTAAAAGTGCAAGAAGATTATGTTGCCTTTTTAGTACGTAACGTATTAGATCATTGTGAATATGCGTTAGATGTTTTAGGTCGTGATCGTGACGTTTTAGAACGTTATACACAAACACCATATCCAAGAATCAGTTATGATGAAGCAATTGAATTATTAAAAGAAAATGGATTTGATGATATTGAATGGGGCGATGACTTTGGTTCACCACATGAAACATTTATCGCTAACTCTTTTGAAAAACCAGTATTCATCATGAACTATCCAGCAAAAATTAAACCATTCTATATGCCATTAGCACCAGGACGCGATGATGTTGTTATTTGTGCAGACTTAATCGCTCCAGAAGGATACGGCGAAATTATCGGTGGTAGTGAACGTGAAGTTGACTATGATGTATTAGCTGAAAACATCGAAAAATTTGGCTTATCTGAAGAAGAATATGGTTGGTATTTAGATTTACGTAAGTATGGTTCTGTACCACACAGTGGTTTTGGTTTAGGGCTAGAACGTACAGTAACATGGATTAGTGGTATTGAACACATCCGTGAAGCAAGCCCATTCCCACGTTTATTACATCGCTTACGTCCGTAATAGAGAAGTAATAAAAAAGTCCCATACTTGCATGGGACTTTTTTCTTTATATTGTCAAAGAAAGGATAAAAAGCAATTTAATTTCTAAATAAATTGCTGATAAAAAGAAAATGAATCAGAAAAATAAAAAAAGATTAGGATTGATCTTAGCAACGATTGTTTTATTGGTAGCGGTAATTTTTATTGAACCTCATGTCTCTGCTCCCATTTCATTTATTTTATACTTTTTAGTTTACTTACTAATCAGTTTTGATATTTTCCAAGGAGCATTTAAACATATTGCTAAAGGAGAATGGTTCGATGAAAATCTATTGATGATTGTAGCAACATTAGGAGCCTTCTTGATTAAAGAATATCATGAAGGAATCATGGTTATGCTATTATTCCAAATTGGCGAATTGTTACAAAGCTTAGCATTGAATAAATCTCGTCAATCCATTCACCATTTACTAGATTTACAAGAAGATACCGCTCGCGTAAAGACAGAAAATGGTTGGCAAGAAGTTCCATTAGAAAAAATTGCTATTGGATCTACTTTACAAGTTAAAGCTGGGGAACGCATTCCAATTGATGGAGTATTATTAAGTGAACAAGCAGTGGTGGATACTTCTGCTGTCACAGGAGAAGCACTAGCTCGTACTTATCATCAAGGAGAAGAAATTAGTAGCGGAACTTTGAATGAATCTTATACGATTGAGTTAAAAACAACGATTCTTTCAGAAAATAGTACTACAAGTAAAATGATTGAATTGGTACAAAATGCGCAAGCGAAAAAAGCTCGTAGTGAACAATTCATTCGTAAGTTTGCAAAGGTGTATACGCCAATTGTTTTGGCAGTAGCTTTATTAGTAGGAATTATTCCACCACTTGTTTTCCATTTCCCATGGCAAGAATGGATATATCGTGCATTAATCTTTTTAGTCATTAGTTGTCCATGTGCTTTAGTAATTTCTGTACCATTAAGCTTCTTTGCTGGAATTGGTGCAGGATCAAAAAATGGAGTTCTATTTAAAGGAAGCCAATATATTGAACAATTAGCGACGGTGAAACATGTAATTTGTGATAAGACGGGTACAATTACTACAGGAAAATTCACAGTTAAGGAAGTATATACGAGTGAAACTTGTACAAAAGAAGAAGCATTAGCATTAAGTGCAGGCTTAGAAGCTTATTCTAACCATCCAATTGCCCAATCAATTGTGGAGGCAAATCAAGGAAAAACAGATGAATATACTTTTGAAAATGTGCAAGAAATTGCTGGTTATGGATTGAGTGCTTTTTATAATGGAAAACCAATTTTTATTGGAAACGAAGATTGGATGACACAACAAAAAATCTTAGTTCCACAAATTAAAGAAGCAGGAACGATTGTTTATTTAGCTTATGATGGACTATATCAAGCAGCCATTTTAATTGGAGATACGATTAAGAAAAGTGCTTATGGTTTCTTCTCTTACTTGAAAGAGGAAAATATTGATTCAGCCTTAGTTACTGGAGACCGTGCAGAAAGTGCGGAATCTGTAGCTCGTACATTAAATATCCGCACTGTCAAAGCAAATTGTTTACCAACAGATAAAGTAGATTATGTAGAACAAGTGCTACGTAATGAAAAAGAAGGGGAAGCAACTGCCTTTATTGGCGATGGAATGAATGATGCTCCAGTAATTGCGACAGCAGATGTAGGGATTTCTTTAGGAGGAGTTTCTAGCCAAGCAGCCATCGATGCAGCAGATGTTGTATTTATGGACAATGATTTGACGAAATTTAATTTTGCTCAGCAATTGTCACGAAAAATTATGAAGACTGTTAAGATTAATATTGTTTTTGCGTTAGTAATTAAAGTCTTGTTCTTATTACTTTCTACCTTAGGATTGGTTTCTATGGAAGGAGCTATTTTTGCTGATGTGGGCGTAACTATCTTAACAATTTTATATGCTAGTCGTTTATTATATGATAAACATGTAAAAGAATAGAATATTAAATAGGAAGAAAGAGTTAAATGTTCGTTATTTACGAACTTTTTGAACTCTTTCTTCTTTTTTATAGTGAAAAGATTTGCAAGAGCATCCATTTATTCATATAATAGTGATAATTATATGATAAGGAGGGGTTCCTATGAATCCACAGTCGGAGCAGACGAAAAAGCAGCTTCGTTGGTTTAACATTTCCTTTATCGCTTTTACTTCTGTATGGGGATTAGGGAATGTCGTAAATAACTATGCTCAACAGGGAGTATCAGTTATTGTTTCTTGGCTATTAATTTTAGCCTTATATTTCATTCCATATGCTTTAATTGTAGGTCAATTAGGTTCTACATTTAAAGATAGTGCCGGAGGCGTAAGTTCTTGGGTAGAACATACGACAACAAAACAATTGGCATATTTAGCAGCCTGGACCTATTGGGTAGTACATATCCCATATTTAGCACAAAAACCACAAGGGATTTTAGTTGCTTTATCTTGGGCTGTTAATGGAAATGGCGATATGGTTAAAGAGACACCAGCATTACTACTTTCACTGATCTGTTTTGCTATTTTCTTACTTTTCCTATGGATTGCTTCAAAAGGAATTAAGACAATTAATGCCATCAGTAGTATTGCCGGTATCGCAATGTTTATCATGTCTATGTTATTCATTCTTTTAGCTGTATCCGCACCGATGGTATTTGATATTAAAGCAGCAACGCCAAATCTAGCAGATATTAAAACTTATTTACCAAAATTTGATTTGCAATACTTTACAACATTATCAATGCTAGTATTTGCGGTTGGAGGAGCAGAGAAAATTTCTCCTTATGTTAATAGCACAAAAAATCCAGAAAAAGAATTTCCAAAAGGGATGATTTTCCTAGCGATTATGGTAGCAGTATCTGCTTTATTAGGATCATTTGCCATGGCATTTATCTTTAATAGTAATGATATTCCAAAAGACTTAATGATGAACGGTGCTTATGAAGCCTTCGCTAAATTAGGTCATTATTACCATATTGGAAACTCATTAATGATTATTTATGCTGTAACAAATACATTAGCACAAATTGCTGCGTTATCTATTTCTATCGATGCACCACTGAAAATTTTATTAGCGAATGCAAATCCAGAATATATTCCATCTGCATTACGCAAACAAAATAAACGTGGTACTTTTGTTAACGGATATTTAATGACAGGAATTTTAGTAGGAATTTTAATTTTAGTTCCAGCATTAGGAATTGGTGATATGACAGAGTTATATAACTGGTTATTAAACTTAAACTCTGTAGTAATGCCTATGCGTTACTTATTCGTATTCTTAGCCTTCATTTTCTTAATGAAAAATATTCAAAAATTCCAATCTGAATATCAGTTTATGAAGAAAAAAGTTCCTGGTATGATTGTCGGAATTTGGTGCTTTGGCTTCACAGCATTTGCATGTATTTTGGGTATGGTACCAAAAGTAAGTTATGCTGCTGAACCAACACAATGGTGGTTCCAATTATTAATGAATATTGCGACACCATTAATCTTATTAGCATTAGGTTTAATCCTACCATTTATTGCTCGACGTGAAAATCGAAAAAAATAATAAAGATAGATAAAAAGCTTCGTCATTAAGACGAAGCTTTTTCTTTTGGAAAAGTTAATGAAAAGGTAGTACCTACTCCAATTTGACTTTTTACTGTTAATGTTCCTTTTAAAATTTCTGTATAATGTCGGACGATAGAAAGTCCTAATCCCGTTCCGCCAGAATTTCGACTACGTGCTTTATCTACACGATAAAAACGTTCAAAGATACGTTGTTGATCTTGATGTGAAATACCAATCCCTGTATCTGCGACAGAAATTTTAATGGCTTTAGCAGTTTCTTTAAATTGAATTTCGATTTTTCCGTATTCTTTATTATACATCACTGCATTTTCAATCAAATTTTTCAAAATAGGTTCAAAGTAATAAAGATAGGTAGACCACTCAATTGTAGAATCTCCTTGAACCGAAACTTGTAAATGTTTTTCATCAATCTGCCGTTGATAACGTTCCAATAGATGTTCAATAAAAGAAGACAAATGAACTGGAACTTTTGTTTCATTTTTTAATTCATTTCCACTACGAGATAATTGAATAATTTCTTGAATTAATTGTTTTAAGCGTTGTGCATCTTTTTCCATAATGGTTAAAAATTCTTTTGTAATGTCTGGTTCTAGATAGGCACCGTCTAGCAGTGTCTCAATAAAACCAATAATAGAAGTTACTGGTGTTTTTAATTCATGAGAGACGTTACTGATGAAATCCTCTTGCATCAATTCTACTTTTTTCAAATCCGTTAAATCATAGATCGTTCCTAAAATCCAATAATGCTCTTGATTGGATAGGTAACGTAAAGAAAGATGAAGAATCTGTTCTTGGGGTTGAAAAATATGAATTTCTTTTTGGATATCTTTTTGTTTTTGATAACATTGTTCCACTGAACGAATGAAATCAGGATTCACTTGTGCTTCTAAGTAATGTTGATTCTTTTTTTGTAAATGCAATAAGCTCTTGCCTCGTGGGTTAATTAAGGTAAATCGTTGTTTGGCATCTAGCACGAAAACTCCGACTTGTAAGTCATCAATTAAAGAAGAAAATTGAATCGCTTCTGCATCTGCTTTTTTTCGCTCTTCTTGCCAAGAAGAAGAAAGAGTTTCAATATCTTGAAAAAGAGGAGTCCATTCTGAATAACGATAAAATAAAGAAGGTTGTTTGGTAGGTTCCTCTTTTATTTTTTGAATCCATTGATGAATCGTAGAAAGTAATTCCTCTCTTTTTTTCTTATGGTAATAAAAAAGATAAAAGACAATCACTGTAAAAAGTGTCGCAAAGAAAAAGAGCCAGTGAAAAATTTGATCTAAAAGATGAAAAGAGGGAATCTTTTTTTGAATGACTTCTATATATCCAACTTTTTGTTGTTTTTGATTATAAATGGGTTTTGCGACAAAGAGTGTTTTATTTTTAGTGTCATAATGATATCCAACTTTTTGTTGATGAGAAAGAGCAGTAAACTCTTTTTGAGAACTATTAGCCAAATCTGCATTATTATCTTTACTTTTGCGATTTTTATCTAAGAAAAGCAAAGTCATTTCTTTATTTTTAATCGTTGCTGGTAGAAGTCCTTGTTGAACTTTCTTCCATTCCTTTTGCCAAGGAGTCATCGTTTCAGATAAAGTCTGTACTTGAGATTCTAATGCTTTATGATAGATGAATGGACGTAAAAGAAAAAGACTTCCCCAAAAAAGAACTACACTTAAAAAAAGAAGAAGGAAAGATCGTTGTACTCTTTTTGTTTTACTCATCGATTTTTACCATCCGATATCCAATCCCTCGTACTGTTTGTAAATATTGAGGTTTTTTAGGATTCTCTTCAATTTTTTCACGCAAAGCACTGACGTGTACATCAACAATTCTTGATTCTCCAACAAAATCTGTATGCCAAATTTTTTCTAATAAATAATCACGAGAAAGTGGCTCATCGAGATGTTGTAAAAAGCAAAGCAATAATTTATATTCTGTTTTACGTAAAGAAATTTCTTTTCCAGAAATAAAAACTTGTTTTGTATCCATATGAACTACAATTGGTCCATTTTGTATTTCGTTTTTGACAGGAGAAGTTGTTTTCATCCTTCTTTGAATTGCTTTCATACGGGCAATGACTTCTCTTGGGCTAAAAGGCTTCACCATATAATCATCAGCTCCCATTTCTAACCCAATGATACGGTCAATGGTATCCTCTTTTGCTGTAAGCATAATAATAGGAGTTTCGACATGTTGTTGGCGTAATTTTTTAACAACTTCCATTCCATCTAGTTTGGGTAACATCCAATCTAATAAGATGAAGTCATAAGATTCTTTTAATGCTAATTGGTAAGCAGTTTCTCCGTCTTCTGCCACATCCGTTTGATATCCTTCTTTTTCTAAATTATAGGTAAGTAAAGTGACAATCGAAGGTTCATCATCTACTACTAATACTTTTTGTGTCATAAAGTTTTCCTTTCTCTAGTCAGTTCTTACAACCTATTATATACGAAAAGAAGATTCTGTGGTAAAGTGAAAGGTGATAAAATGCTCGGTGTTAGGTGAGGAATCATGGAAATAGAAAAAACAAATCGCATGAATGCTCTTTTTGAGTGTTATGCGACATTATTAACCGATAAGCAAATGAATTATATGGAATTATACTATGCAGATGATTTCTCATTAGGGGAAATTGCAGAGGAATATGGAGTTAGTCGACAAGCAGTTTATGATAATATTCGACGTACAGAAACGATTTTAGAAAATTATGAGCGCAAGCTTCATATTTTATCTGACTATATTATGCGTAGTGAAATTCTTGATCAAATGGAGCAAATGTTAAAAGAAGATTGCTACACAAAAGAAGAACTTTTAACACAAATTGACCAATTAAAAAAAATTGATGAGGAATAGGTGAAAAAATGGCTTTTGAAAGTTTAACAGAACGCTTACAACAAGCAATGTCAAAATTAAAACGTAAAGGGAAAATTTCACAATCAGATGTAAAAGAAATGATGCGTGAAATTCGTATGGCGTTATTAGATGCTGACGTAAGTTACAAAGTAGTTAAAGATTTTACAAAAACAGTTTCTGAACGAGCTGTTGGAAGCGAAGTTTTAGAAAGTTTATCTCCTTCTCAACAAATTGTAAAAATTGTCGATGAAGAATTAACAAAAGTATTAGGGGAAGAAACAGTTCCTTTAAATAAATCGCCTAAAATTCCAACGATTATTATGATGGTTGGTTTACAAGGGGCTGGGAAAACGACTTTTGCTGGAAAATTGGCGAATGATTTAAAACAAAATCAAAAGGCGCGTCCATTATTAATTGCAGGAGACGTTTATCGTCCAGCGGCGATTGACCAATTAAAAACGGTAGGAGAAATGATTGATGTACCTGTTTTTGAATTGGGTACAGAAGTTAGTCCGGTAGAAATTGTACGCCAAGGATTAGAACTAGCGCATGAAAAGAAAAATGATTATGTGATTATCGATACGGCCGGTCGTTTACATATCGATGAAGCACTAATGACAGAGTTAAAAGAAATTAAAGAATTAGCGCAACCTGATGAAATTCTATTAACGGTCGATGCGATGTCTGGTCAAGATGCAGTAAATGTCGCAGAAAGTTTCAATGAGCAGCTAGATATTACCGGAGTTGTTTTAACAAAATTAGACGGGGATACTCGAGGCGGGGCTGCTCTTTCTATTCGTGCAGTAACTGGAAAACCAATCAAATTTGTTGGTACCGGAGAAAAAATGAATGCGATTGAAGTCTTCCACCCAGACCGCATGTCTAGTCGTATTTTAGGAATGGGTGATTTACTAACTTTAATTGATAAAGCAAGTAAAGAATTCGATGAGAAAAAAGCACTAGAAGTAACAGAAAAAATGCGTGCTAATACGTTTGATTTCAATGATTTTATTGAACAATTAGATCAAATGATGAATATGGGACCTTTAGAAGATTTAATTAAAATGATTCCAGGAATGAGTCAAATTCCAGGAATGAATAACATTGAAATTGACCATAAAGAAATTGCTCGTAAACGTGCGATGATTTTATCTATGACAGAAGAAGAACGCCAAAATCCAGATCTATTAAATCCAAGTCGTCGTCGTCGTATTGCTCGTGGTTCAGGAAATAGTGAAATTGAAGTTAATCGTATGATTAAACAATTTAAACAATCACGTAAAATGATGAGTGACATGACAAAAGGGAATATGCCAAAAGAATTTGAATCTATGTTTGGTCAAGGAGTCAAAGGAAAAATTGGTAAAGCAGTAATGAGCCGTGAAATGAAAAAAATGAACAAAAAACTGCAAAAAAATAAAAAGAAACGTAAAAAGAAAAAATAAAAAGAGGAGCAAGTAGCTCCTCTTTTTTATCTATTATAATTAAAGACTAAGCTAAAGAATCCCATAAAGGAAGACGAATAGGTTCTTTTTCTAAGTCTGCCTTTAATTCATCTGTTAGATAATCTTTGTGAATGACTACTTCATAGACATAGTCATCGAACCAAGCATCATCCATAACAAAGTATCCTTCATGACCAATTTTTTCGCCCCAACTATTTTCTACTTTCCAACGATTTGGTGTGCCATCAATCAAGTTAACACCAGTAAATGTCATTGCATGAGAGCAAGCTGCTTGGCGATAACGTAGACGGTCTGCTTTATTGAAAGATAGGTCTCCGTCAAATAGTGCTTGATAATTATAAAGATCTTTGGCTAGCCAACCATTTTTACGATCCATTTGTTCTAATACATCACAACCAAACCAAGCGGTACGACCATCTAATAATTGTTGAATCGTTAGATGTTTTAAAGTATCTAGTTCGACATTTAAGAAACGAACTGGACGACCGCCAATAATATTATCTTCTTCTGGTAAAGAATAAGTTTGATGATATTTGTGATCAGGTGCGTTGCAAAGTACAACATAATCTTCAATAGCAAAAATAGGGTGAACATATTGTTCATAAAAAGCTTGAGGAGTAAGTTGTAAATCGCGATGGAAGTTTTTATCTTCGTCACGATATTCAAAATCAAAAGTTTCTACTGGTTCACCAAAACATAAGGTACATAGACGATAAACATCAGCCATAAATTCTTCTTTTAATTGACGTAAATGAGATACATCTTTGTTTTGTTCCCAATCTTCTTTTAATTGTAAAGCATCCTTACGTAATTTTAAGTTTAAAAGACGATCGAAATCATCTGTATGGTCACTCACTGCAGTTTCGTGCATTGCTGCTTGAGGAACTAGGCCATATTTTTGAATTAATGCGACAGCATTATCAAATTGACCGCCATCCCCATTTCCCATTTGTAAAAGTGAGGTTAGTTCACGACTATCTAAATCTAAATCAATTTGTGCAATAAAGTGTTCAAAGAAAGCATTAGATTTTTCGATACGATCCCAAAAAGATAAATAATTTTGAGAAAATTGGAAATCTTTACAATTGTATTTCTTCGTAAAAGCGTAGCGGATGGTATTTAATGTGGCAAATAACCAACAACGTCCGCTATCTTTTTGTGCACAAACCTTTCCTGTTTCTAGTTCACAAGAGAATGAAGGATTTAATGTGTCAGAAGCTTTCTTTTTCTGCTCACATGCTTCATTCAGACCGACATTAGCAATTGCATTTTGTAACCATTGGTCACGAGTGTCTTTGTTCCATTTTGTTTGATAAGTTTTGATTTGTTCCATCAATAATTTTTCATCCATGATGAATCCCTCCTCATTTTCATAGTACGCCTTTTTGATTTAATTTTCCAGAAAAAGTGTATTCTATCACAAAAAAATATTTAATTTTTTTGAAAAAATAAATTATTCATATTTTAAGCTAAGAAGATAATTTAGGAGAGATAAGGGCTATCGCTTTATTTTAGATAGTAGTATTGCTAGAATAAGATTAGATAATTATGGGAGAAAGGAGATATTATGAATCAGTCTGTTTTAAGTTTAAATTATATTTCAATTGCAACATGCAACTTTGAAGAAATGTTAACTTTCTATACAGAAGAATTACATTTAGATGCATTAAGCTTTGAAAATGATTTAGTATATTTAGGAAATAAAAAAGACCAAGCGATTTTATTTATGTTAGTGGAAGAGGAAGAATTGGAACAGCCAATTGTGAATGAAAAGCGTGCATTAAATCATATTAGTTTTAGTGTTCCAACAGAAGAACAATTTTTATCTCTTTATGAAACGTTAAAAAATCATGGATACGAGTGCTCTGATTTCCATGCTTATTGTGCAGGTCGTTGTTTTATTACGAACGATCCAGATGGAAATCAAATTGAAATTTGTTTACCTTTCGAAATTGAATATCATCGTATTCATTTAGAACACATTCATTTACGTGTGCCACACTTAAAACAAACGCTATCTTTCTATCATGACTGTTTGCATTTAACGGTAGAAGAAGAAGATAATGCTTATTTAGTCTATGGAGTAGGTTGTCAACCACTGATTGCTTTAGAAAAAGAAAGTCATCCAGAATATCATGAAAATCGAATCGATTTTATTGCATTAGAAGTTCCTTCAATGAAAGCAGTAGATGACTTATATGAAAACTTACAAGAACGTGGATGGAATTGTTACTACAATAGAGGGAAACGTATTGTTCAATTTTTAGATGACAATGGTATTTCTTATTGGATTCAAGCCAAAGAGTTAGAAGAATGAGAGATACAGAACAGCAAATCATAGAAATGTGTCAAAAAGAAGTCATTTCTTATGCGCAAGTTGCTTATTTCTCTCATCAACAATGGAAAAAAGAATGGGTGAATTCTGAAGGTATTTATCCAATAACGTCACCTTGTAATCTTCAATTTGATATTGCTTCTTTAACAAAAGTTTTAGGGACAACACCTATTATTTTACAATTGTTAAAAGAAAAAAGAATTGCTCTAACCGATAAAGTAAGTACTTATTTACCGATTAAAAATCAGGACTTGGAAATTATTCATTTATTAACACATACGAGCAATTTTGTTGGCTATATCCCTAATCGCAATCAATTACCCGCCGACCAGTTGGAAAAAGCGTTATATGAAGAAATGAATCCAGGAAACTTATTAGGAAAAGAAGTTCAATATTCAGATATTAATTTTATTTATTTAGGGATGATTATTGAACAAATTTATTATAAACCCGTTCAGCAAGTGATTAAAGAGGAGATATTAAATAAGAAATCCTTGCAAAATACAACATTTCATCCTATGGCCCAACAATGTATTCCTACAGACTGGAGAGAGAAAGGGATACGTAGAAGAGGAGAAGTTCATGATCCAAAGGCAAGAATTTTACAAGAGCGTTGTGGAAGCGCAGGCTTATTTTCTACTTTAGATGATTTATGCGTCTTGATAGAAGAATATTTGTCATTACCTATCAACTCATTTGTCCAAACTTATTTACAACAAGTTTGGACTAAAGAGGCTAAAGGCAGAACTCGAAGCTTAGGATGGGTCGTGGAAGAAGAAGCTGAAACATTAACCTTATCACATACAGGATATACAGGGATGTATCTTTGTTGGAATCAAGAAAAACAAAAAGCATTTATCTTTTTGAGTCAACGTTTTGATCACGGAGATGATAATGCAACTTATTTAACTTATCGTGATTCACTTATTCAAAAGTATATTATGGAAGAAAATCTATAGAAGAAAGTATTTTACTTTCTTCTTTTTGTTTTTTATGTAATAAATCATGATATAATAGAAGGAACAAAATATGAAGAAGACTATCAAAGTAGAGTTAAAGGAGAAAATAATGAAAGAAGTATTATTTTTAAACCCAGTATTCCAAGAACGTATTTGGGGCGGAAATCGTCTACATGAAGAGTTTGGATATGAAATCCCAAGTGATAAAACAGGAGAATGTTGGGCCATCAGTGGTCATAAGAATGGAGAAGCGACTATTAAAAATGGAGAATGGAAAGGAGAGTCTTTAGCTCATCTTTATGCCAATCATCCAGAATTTTTTGGTGAAAAAGAAAAAGGACAAAACTTCCCACTATTAGTAAAAGTATTAGATGCAAAAGCAGATTTATCTGTACAAGTTCACCCAGGAGATGAATATGCTCAAGAATTTGAAGGAGAACTTGGAAAAACAGAGTGCTGGTATGTACTAGATTGTCAACCAAATGCTAAAATTGTTTATGGTCATAATGCAAAAACAAAAGAAGAATTAAAAACATGGATTGAAGAAGGAAAATGGTCTGAATTATTACATGAAGTTCCTGTTCAAAAAGGAGATTTCTTCTATGTACCAAGTGGAATGGTTCATGCAATTGGGGAAGGAATTATGATTTTAGAAATTCAACAAAGTAGTGATACGACTTATCGTGTTTATGATTATGATCGTAAAGATGATGCAGGAAACTTACGTGAATTACATTTAAAACAAGCATTAGATGTAATTACTGTTCCTTGTGAATATCCAGTATGTAAAAAAGTAGAAGAGCATACAAAAGGTGGAGTAGTAACAACACTAGCAGAAGAGCATTACTTCTCTGTTTATCGTTGGGATATCGATGGTATTTTCCATTGGCAACAAAAAGCTCCTTATACTTTAGTAAGTATTATTGATGGAGCTGGTCGTTTAATCGTTGATGGTACATCTTATGAGCTACAAAAAGGAGATCACTTCTTGTTACCTTACGATGTAACCGATACACAATGGGAAGGTAAGTTTACTGCTGTTTTAGCAAATAATAGTCAAAAAAGAGCGTAACAAAAGGGACTCTGGTAGTCCCTTTTTCTTATCATTACAAGGGAAAGCGTTAGATAAACGTTGACCCGTGTTCAAATATTCAATATAATTTTTCTGTAATGAGTAAGAAACAGAGAAAGGAAAGAAAATGTTAAAATCATTTCAACCAACGTGGCAAATTCGTTCTATTACCAAAATCACTCCTTCTCAATGGAAAAAAGAAGGAATCCAAACCATTTTGACGGATTTAGATAATACTTTGGTTTCATGGAAAGAGCCACTACCTACACAGGAATTAAAAGATTGGGTTCACTACTTGCAATCAGAAGGAATCCAAATCATTATTATCTCTAATAATAATAAAGAGCGTGTTCAATTAGTAGCACAAGAACTAGGCGTTGATTATATTTCTCGTGCTTTAAAACCATTGCCAACTGGGATTTTAAAAGCTATTCATCGCTACCATTTAAATAAAGAAGAGGTTGTTATGGTTGGAGATCAATTAATGACTGATATTCAAGCAGCACGTCTAGCAGGTGTTCGCTCTATTTTAGTACAACCTCTAGTAAATACGGATTCTAAAGCAACGAAATTCAATCGTTTGATGGAAAATAAAGTAAAACAAAAACTACAAGCCGCAAACCTTTGGCACTGGGAGGATCAATTATAATGGAACAAGAAGAATTACATTGTATTGGTTGTGGGGTACCGATTCAAACCGAAGATAAAGAAGGACTAGGATATACACCAAAAAGTTCTTTACAAAAATCAGAAGAATCTGGAAAGGCGTTATATTGCCAACGTTGTTTCCGTCTACGTCATTATAATGAGATACAAGATGTCTCTTTAACGGATGATGATTTTTTACGTTTATTAAATGAAATTCGTACAAAAGATGCTTTGATTATTAATGTGGTAGATATTTTTGACTTCAATGGTAGTATCATTAAAGGATTACATCGTTTCATTGGAGATAATGAACTATTATTAGTAGGAAATAAACGTGATTTATTACCTAAATCATTGAAAAAAGGTCGTTTAATTCAATGGATGAAGGAACGTGCTCATGAAATAGGGCTACGTCCAGAAGAAGTGTTATTAACGAGTGCGAAAAAGAAAGAAGACGTATTAGAATTATTATCAACCATTGAAGAATATCGTCAAGGGCGTGATGTTTACATTGTTGGTGTTACGAATGTTGGAAAATCAACATTAATTAACGCAATTATTCAAGCAGCAGTCGGAGAAGAGAGTGTGATTACTACTTCTCAATTCCCAGGAACGACGTTAGATTTAATTGAGATTCCTCTAGATGATGGACATTATATCATTGATACTCCAGGAATTATTCATCGTGAGCAAATGGCCCACTATCTAAGTCCAAATGACTTAAAAGCAATTACACCTAAAAAAGAACTAAAACCAAAAACCTATCAATTAAATGCGGGGCAAACACTATTTTTAGGTGGATTAGCTCGTTTTGATTATTTAGAAGGAGATAAAGGTTCATTTGTTGTATATACTGCGCGTGATTTAATGATTCATCGTACAAAATTAGAAAAAGCAGATGCATTTTATCAAAAACATGTGGGAGAACTATTACAGCCTCCTACAGATTTAGAACATTATCCTTTACCAGAACTTGTTCGTTTTGAATTTACAGCAAAAGAAAAAATGGACATCGTCTTTTCTGGTCTAGGATGGATTACCGTACCAAAAGGAAGTAAAATTGCTGGATGGGCTCCTAAAGGGGTAGCAGTTATTCGTCGTAAAGCATTAATTTAAAGATAGAAAGGAATTCATTTATGTTACGTGGAAAACAAAAACGTTATTTAAGAAGCCAAGCGCACCATATGCAACCGATTTTTCAAATTGGAAAAAATGGTGTAAGTCCAGAGTTACTACAACAAGTAGATGATGCTTTGGAAAAACGTGAATTATTTAAAGTAAGCTTGCTACAAAATACCGATGAAATCGCTGAAGATGTAGCAGAAATTTTTGAAGAAGAATTAGGTGCACAAGTTGTGCAAATTATTGGCCGTATTCTAGTTGTTTATCGCCCAAGTTCAAAAGAAAAAAATCAACGTTATTCAACCGAGGTGAATCGTATTTAATGCGAGTTGGTTTATTAGGTGGGAGCTTTAATCCCGTTCACAATATGCATTTATTTATTGCCCAAAAGGCAAAAGAGCAATATCAGTTAGATGAAGTATACTTACTTCCTGCTTATGTTTCACCGCATAAAATAGGACAAAAAATGGCCAGTGTAAAGGATCGCTGTGAAATGCTATCTTTAGCTATTGCACATAATGCAGATTTGAAGATTGAATATCTTGATGTTATGCGAGAAGAACCAAGTTATACTTACCATACCATCTGTCAATTACAAGAAAAGTATCCAGAAAATGAATATTTTTTTATTATCGGTGGAGATCAAATTGCTAACTTAGATCAATGGTATCGAATTGAAGAACTAAAACAAAAAATCCAATTTATTGGAGTGAGTAGAAATCAAGTGGATGTGCCTAAAGGGATTTTGCCGCTACTTATCCCACAATATGAATTGAGTTCTTCTTATATTCGACAACAATGTCATGAAGGAAAAAGTATTCGTTATTTAGTACCTGATGCTGTAAATGCGTATATTCAAGAAAAGGAGTTGTATCAATAATGGAAGAAAAAATTGTTTATCAAAGTAGTTGGATTCCTTATACAAGAGATCAGTTATTAGAAAAAATTAAACGTAGTATGAGTGAACGTCGTTTTCAACATGTATTAGGAGTAGAAGAAACAGCAATTGAATTAGCGAAACGCTATGGAGAAGATATCAATATGGCGAGTTTAGCAGCGTTACTCCATGATTATGGAAAAGAACGTTCAGATGCTTCTTATTTATCTTTAATTGAAAAACACCATTGCGATTATATTAAAGCCTATGGTAATAACATTTGGCATGGATTATTAGGAGTTGAACTAATTCGTCATGAATTAGAAGTAAACAATGATTATGTATTACATGCGGTTCAAGTTCATACTACAGGAGCACCTCATATGACGTTACTTGATAAAATTATTTTTGTGGCGGATTATATTGAACCACATCGTCATTTTCCAGGAGTTGATACCGCTCGCCTATTAGCTGAACAAGACTTAAATGCGGCGGTTGCGTATGAATTAAAACATACATTATTACATTTAATTTCAGAAAATCAACCGGTCTATCCATTAACATTAGAAGCATATAACAAATGGGTAGCTCATATTTAGGAGGATATTATGACAAAAAGTTTAGAGTTATTAGAAGTAGCTGTAAAAGCTGCAGATTTAAAACGAGCAGAAAATATTATGGCTGTTGATGTACAAAATATTTCTTTATTAGCAGATTACTATATGATTTGCGAAGGATCTAATGTACGTCAAATTGAAGCTATTGCAAACGAAGTGATTGAAAAAGTAGAAGAAGCTGGTGGACAATTAAAACAAGTAGAAGGAATGGAAAAAGCAGAATGGATTTTACTTGATTTTGGAGATTTAATTGTTCATGTTTTAAATGAAGACACACGTTCTTTCTATCAATTAGAAAAATTATGGATTGATGCGACTCCTGTTGATGTTCGTCCATGGGTGAGTGAATAATGGAATACGAAACATTTGCTTTTGTTTATGACGCAATGATGGATACCAGTTTATATGAACAATGGTTGGATTTTACTTTACGTCATACGAAAGGAAAACAGAATTTATTAGAACTTGCTTGCGGAACGGGACATTTAGCTTTGTTATTAGCTAAAGCTGGATTTACAGTGACAGGATTAGATTTATCAGAAGAGATGCTTTCCATTGCCAGCGAACGATTTAATGAAGCTTTTGGCGAAGAGGATAATCCTATTTGCTTAACTCAAGGTGATATGATGGATTTATCTGAGGTAGGAACTTATGAGGTAGTTACTTGTTATTCTGATTCTCTTTGTTATATGAAAAATGACTTTGAGGTCCAACAAGTTTTTGATGAAGTATATCGCATTTTAGAGGAAGATGGAATCTTTATTTTTGATGTTCATTCAGATTATAAGATGACAGAATGTTTCCCTAATTTTAGCTTCCATAATGAAACCGAAGATTATGCGTTTTTATGGGATTCTTATCCCGATGAAGCTCCACTAAGCATTGTCCATGAACTATCTTTCTATGTTCGCGATGAAGATGATCGTTTTGAACGCTATTTAGAAGACCATCATGAGCGTACCTATCCATTAGAGCATTATCTGCGTCTTTTAGAGAATGCTGGATTTAGTCAAGTAGAAGTATATGCTGATTTTACAGATGAAGCACCAACAGAAACAAGTGAACGCTGGTTTTTCGTCTGTCATAAAGAAGAAAATCTATGAGAAGTTGTGGCGTAATTGTAGAGTATAATCCCTTTCACCAAGGGCATGCCTATCACTTACAAAAAGCAAAAGAAAAAAGTGGAGCAGATTGTTGTATTGCAGTTATGAGTGGTAATTTTGTGCAAAGAGGGGAGCCTGCAATTTTAGATAAATGGACAAGAACAAAGTTAGCACTAGAAGCAGGAGCAGATTTAGTTATTGAACTTCCGTGGTTTGGTGCTGTACAACCTGCAGATTATTTTGGATCTATGGCTGTTCAACTTTTATCTGCTTTGCAAGTAGACGCTTTTTGTTTTGGTACAGAAAAGGAAAATGAATTTTCTTATATGGATTTTGTCAAAAAAGAAAAAGCTCATCAAAAAGAATTAGACCAACGGATTCAACAACTAAATTGTGAACATCCAGAATGGTCTTATCCTAAAAAAATGGCAGAAGCTTACCGTGAAATTTTTCCAGAAGAATATAAAGATATGGATCAGTCCAATCACTTATTAGGACTAGCTTATGCTCGGGCAAATCTACAATTGGAACGTCCCTTAGAATTATTGACGATTGAGCGAAAAGGAAGTCAACATCGAGAGAAAGAGTTAACTTCTTTTGCTAGTGGTACGGCAATTCGTAAAGCAGTACAACAAAAGGATTGGACGGAACTTAAAAATTATGTTCCAATAGCTACCTATCAAGCTTTAAAAGAAGGTCCTTGTCATCGTTGGGAAGATTATTGGGCACAATTGCAAGGAATTGGTTTGAGTTTATCTTCTTCACAGTGGAAACAACTCTATGAAGTACATGATGGCTTAGAAGAACGATTACAAAAATCATTTTATGAAGCGAATAGCTTTTCAGAATGGAAGGAATCTTTAAGTTGTGCCCATCTTACACAAGCAAAGATTCAAAGATTGGCAACGTATATTTTAACGCAAACTACAAAAGAAGAAGTTACTTATGCGTGGAATCATCCATACATTAAAATATTAGGTTTTAGTTTGCAAGGACGACAATGGTTAAAAGAAAAAGAGATTTCTTTACCGATAGTAGTAAATATTAGACAACAAGAGGAACGATTACTCCGTTTAGAACAACGTTACGATATGATTTACTTAAGTCCTTATCAAACTCCTAAAGATTATTTTTCATTATATAAACCAATTAGCAAGGAGGAGTTGTAATGGATCGTCAACCCATGTCTACATTTATGTTATGGTTTGATTTTCTAATGTTAGGTTTTGTGATGTTTAGTGCTTTTTTCACTCAGTATTCCACTGCAGAATCTAATTGGTATATTTGGTTGTTGACTTATATCGTGAGTGATAGTCTATCTTGGATTCAACAATCAAGAAATCGTCCATTATCCGTAGAAGAATATATTTTTGCTACGAAAAAACCTGCGCCACGGAGTCTATATCTATTACAAAAAATGAATCGTTTATTAACAACGATTTCTTTGATTTTTGTTATCGTTGGTATCTTTACTTCTTCTTGGATGGTTTGGTTAGGGATGATTTGTTTAATCCGTTTAATTGTTTTGATTTTATTTATGTTAATTATGAATCGAACATGGGAAATAAATAGGAAAGGAGGACTATAATGCGAGAAATTCAAAAAAATGAAATGATGCACCGACCAATTGTTGATGAACGTGTATTACAATTTATGCGTACTGGACAAAAGCCATTAACAGGTTATATGCGAGAAATTCAAAAAGAAGCTCAAGAAGAAGAAATCCCAGTAATTCCAGAAGAAACGGTCGTCTTTTTACGTTTTTTATTTAGTCAAATTCAAATTCGTGAAGTATTAGAAATTGGTGCGGCAATTGGTTTTTCTTCAGCTTTAATGGATCAATTAATGCATCAAGAAGGGCATGTAACAACCATCGATCGTTTTGATTATATGATTAAAAAAGCAAAGAAGAACTATGAGAAATACCAATTAACAGATCGCATTACTCTTTTAGAAGGTCAAGCGGTTGATATTTTACCTACTTTGCCAAGTGCTCACTACGATTTTTTATTTATGGACAGCGCAAAAGCGAAATACATTGAGTTTTTACCCCAATGTCTACGTTTAGTAAAAACAGGAGGATGTATTATGATTGATGATATCTTCCAAGGCGGAACGGTTTTTGATCCAGAAGAGACGATTCGTCGTGGAACGAGAAAAATTCATCGTCGCTTAAAAGAGTTACTAGAAGTAGTAAATGAAGTAGAGGGATTAACTTCTTGTGTTTTACCATTGGGAGATGGCGTTATGTTAATAACAAAAGAAAAAGATCAAGTGATTTTACCAGAACTAAGAGATTAAATCTTTAGTGTTAATCACAAAAGAATCATGTATAATGGAATTATGAAAAATTAGTAAAGGTGGATTTCATGTATTATTTAATTGGTTATGTTATGTATATCGCCTTAACCATCGGAGTTTTATTTTATTTACTCGTATATCGTTCACACATTTCTTTATTATGGAAAAAAGTTTGGACGAGTATAACTTTAGTGGGAGTATTAATCTTTACGATTTTATGTACTAGCTTTTTACCATTTCGTTGGATTAATATTTTATTCTATATTGGTGTGATTGTTAGTTACATCCTTATTTTTAGTGCAATTTATTTATTAAGTTCATTTCTTTACAATAAATGGTTAAAACATAAAGGACAGCAAACAGAAGGTTCAAGTTGGAAAACTGAAATTGAACAATTGAGAAAAAAACATCAAAAGAAAAAAGAAAATCAAACTACAGGAACAAAACCAACGAAAACTTCTCGACCTAAAAGAAAAAGAAGAGAGACTCCTCTTTTTGTTGAGCGAGAAAAAGTAGCGAAAAAAGAAAAAGTAGTGAAAGAAAAAGAGCCTAGTATCCAAGAAGAAATTAAACAATGGAATCAAAAGAAAGAGAAAAAAGAATTAAAGAAACAACCGATTAAAGCGGTAACAAAACAAAAAAAAGGCAATAAGACAAAAGTACCTTCACCTGATCAAAAGGCAGCTCCTGTAAAAGTAGAAACTAAACCTACTAAAAATACAGAGAGTGTTCAGGTAAAATCAAAAACAAACAATCAACGTCCGAAAAATATTCAAGATTATGCACCAAAGATGAATACAACATCCAAAGTGAAAAAACCAAAATCTATTAAGAAATTTAATAATAAAAAATAGAGAGGAAGAATTTCCTCTCTATTTTTGTTTGACAATCAAAAAGACTATGATATAATTGTTTATGTTGTAATTGTGGCACACACAGCTACAACCGCTCCGACTAAGTTTTTAAGAACCATGGTCACTTAGGAAGGCGAGTCTAAGATTTAAATAAGGAGGTGCTACATAGAATGTACGCAATCATTAAAACAGGTGGAAAACAAATCAAAGTTGAAGAAGGACAAGCAATCTACGTTGAAAAATTAAACGTTGCTGCTGGTGAAAAAGTAGTCTTCGACGAAGTTATTTTAGTAGGTGGAGAAAACACTAAAGTAGGTACTCCATTAGTAGAAGGTGCTACTGTTGAAGGAACTGTTGAAAAACACGGAAAACAAAAGAAAGTAGTTACTTTCAAATATAAACCTAAAAAACATTCTCACCGCAAACAAGGTCATCGTCAACCTTATACAAAAGTAATGATCGACAAAATTTGTGGTTAAGAGAAAGTAGTGTGAACGATGATCTCTATTTTATTTACCGTAGATTCACAAAAAAACATTCAAAGTTTTACATGTTCCGGGCATGCCGGTGCAGGACCTTATGGTAGTGATATTGTTTGTGCGGCGGTTTCTGCTTTAACAATCAGTACTGTAAATGGAATGGAAGCACTCGCTCATCTAACGCCAAAAGTAGAGGTTGATGTAGTAGAAGGTGGGTATTTATCAGTCGAATTGAATGAGTCTAATCCTACCGCACAAATTTTATTACAAAATCTGTATTTAGCGTTACAACAATTACAAAAAGAAAATGAAACGTATATAGATTTAAGCATACAGGAGGTGCAATGACATGTTAAAATTTGATTTACAATTATTCGCTCATAAAAAAGGTGGAGGTTCTACATCAAACGGACGTGACTCAGAATCAAAACGTCTAGGTGCTAAACGTGCTGACGGACAAATGGTTTCTGCAGGTTCTATCTTATACCGTCAACGTGGAACAAAAATCTACCCAGGTGCAAACGTGAAAAAAGGTGGAGATGACACTTTATTCGCAGTTGCTGACGGAATCGTTCGTTTTGAACGTAAAGGACGCGATAAAAAACAAGTTTCTGTATATCCAGTAGAAGCTTAATATTAGTGAGAAAAGAGGCCTTTAAGAGGTCTCTTTTTTTGTGTGTTGAATATAAAAAAACAAAAAAAATATAAAATGAAGAGTTATTATTTCTCATTCTTTCTTAATAAGAGTACAATAGAATTATTAAAAAGGAGTGAAAGAAATGAAAATAAGAGAAGAAGAGATCAACGAATTTTTAAACCAACAATTACCATTCCCAGTAGAAATGAAAGACAGTGATGGAACAGTACGTTGTTGGGCAGAAAATAAAGAAGGAGATGCAATCCGCATTACTTGGCATGTCCCATTCTCTCTTAAAGATTGTATGAAAAAAGGAGTATCTATGTATTTAGGAGAAGCATACATGGATGGTCTAGTTGATGTTGAAGGTGAAAATCGTCCTTTAGAACGTCTAGTAGAATTTGCCTATGAAATGATGTTGAAATTACAACAAAATGCCACATGGACAAAATGGGTATCTACAACGATGAAAGTAAAACAAAAATTCCATCGTCATACCCCTTCAGAAAATAAAGAAGAGATCCATGCTCATTACGATATTTCTAATGATTTCTATCGTTTATGGTTAGATGACACAATGACTTATTCTTGTGCTTATTTTGCAAATGAAAAAGATACATTAACGCAAGCGCAAGAAAATAAAGTACAACATATTTTGAAAAAATTAAATCCAAAACCAGGAAAAACATTGGTAGATATTGGTTGTGGCTGGGGAACATTAATGTTAACTGCTTGTGAACAATATCAATTAAAAGTGACAGGGATTACCTTAAGTGAAGAACAATATAACTATGTACAAGAACAAATTGAAAAACGTAATTTACAAGATCGAGCAGAAGTATTATTGATGGACTACCGTAACTTAAAAGGCCGTCATTTTGATTATGTAACTAGCGTTGGTATGTTTGAACATGTAGGTTCACAAGAATTACCAAATTATTTCCAAATTGTTTCTGATTTATTATCTGAAGGTGGAAATGCATTGATTCATGGAATTACAAGCCAACAAAATGGAGGAACAGATCCATGGCTAGATAAATATATCTTCCCAGGAGGCTATATTCCAAGTATGGTGGAAATTTTGGAAGATACACGCAGTGCAGGATTACAACTTTTTGATTTAGAAACCTTACGCCGTCATTACCAAAAAACATTGGAATGTTGGACAGATAATTTCCATCAATGTAAAGATGAAGTGTTGAAGATGGAAGGAGAGCGCTTCTATCGTATGTGGGATGCTTACTTACAAGCTTGTGCAGGATCTTTTGCGGCAGGAAATATTGATTGTTGCCAATATCTATTAACTAAAGGTCCAAGTGGAATGAACTTGCCAATGACACGTGAATATATGTATCATAATATTAATATTCAATAATTTATTTTATAAGGAAAGATATGTCAGTATTATCAACCATTGTATTTAGTCTTAGTGCATTATTAAGAATTCATGCAGAACATGTACATTTTTGGCATGTACTTTTAGCGATTTTCATTGCGTTAGTGATGAGTGTAAGCGGGGATGCCATTGATTTTTGTATTGGAAAATATACGAATAAACTATTAAATCATTGGAAGTTTTTCCAAAAGCATTTTTCTGAACAAGAATTAGCTAGAGGAGAGCGGTTCGTGCAACGTTATGGAAAGATGGCTATCTTTTTTTCCCGTTATATTCCAGGAATCCGTACTATTACTTCTTATGTAATTGGGGCATCTAATTATTCCTTTCCGATTTATGTTTCGCTAAATATACTAGCAAATCTAATTATGTTAACTTTATATGCACTATTTGGCTATTTTTTGGGAGGAATTCCTTTTGTCAAAGAGCATTTCGTTGTCATTGTTATGTTATTAGTGCTTTTACCATTGATTCCAAGTTTATATTTTACTTGGAAGAAAAACAAAAAGGATTCTAGCGAGAAAACCGAAAAATAAAAAACAAAAAGTCCAAAAGGTTGTTTCCTTTTGGACTTTTTTATTTTAAAATTCTTTTGCTTTTTCTTTTGCTTCTTCCATCGCTAATTTTGGTAAATGACGTCCTGCAGAACGATCTTTTCCGTCGATAAAGATGTGTTCGACATCATGAATACCAATAAATTTAAAAATTCCTTCAATATGTTTTGTGGCTGGATCTTGTCCACCAAAAGGACTTCCATTGGATTGTAAATGCATTACCTTTTTGCCTTTTACTAACCCTTCTGGACCATGAGAAGTATAACGGAATGTTTTATTGGTAATCAATAAAGTATCTAACCACGCTTTTAAACGTGTAGGGACATGCATATTCCACAATGGATTAGCAATAACGATTTTATCATATTCTAAAAATTGATTACTAAATGAATCAAAACGTTCTGCGCATACTCGTTGAGCTTCTGTCCATTCTGAAGGATCTGTCTCCCAAGCTGTTAACAAAGTTCCATCAATATCTGGAATCTCTGTCGCAAATAAATCTAAAACAGTAATCTCATCTTCAGGGTGAGACTCTGCATAACTTTCTAAAAATTGATCTAATAAAGCAACAGTAGTACTTTTCTCTTTCGTAAAAGGATGAGCTTTAATTGCTAATAATTTTTGTGTCAATGTAAATTCTTCCTTTCAATATTATTATTCAATGTTTCTAGGATACGATGGATAAATAAAGAAGTCAAAAAAATTGCTTTAAAATACCAAAAAATAAAAGTTTTGCTAAAAATAATAAGCTTTGCTTTAATTTGTTCTCATAAAAAGGATTTTTCTTTTTTATTCATAAAAAATAGAGAAAGATATGCTATAATGTAAGAGATAAAGAAAGGAAGATCTGTTTATGAATAAACGCTTATCACAATTAAGAACAAAAATGTTAGAGGAAAAAATTCCTGCCTTATTAATTACAAATCCATATAATTTACGTTATATGACTGGATTTACAGGTACAACAGGAATGGCATTGGTAACAGCAAATCAAGCCTATTTTATTACTGACTTCCGCTATGTTGAACAAGCAAGTGAGCAATGTGTAGGTTATGAAATTGTCAAAAATACAGGTCCAATTTTTGAGGAAATCCTACCTCTTTTAAATAAAGAAGAGATTGCACAATTAGGATTCGACGATTTACATTTATCTTTTGCCCAATATATGGAATTAGATGATTTACTATGGGATGTTGACTTAATTCCTGTTCATGGAATCATTGAAGGATTGCGTGAAGTAAAAGATGAATCAGAAATCGCTACAATTCAAGAAGCATGTCGCATTGCAGATGCTGCTTTTGATCACATTTTAGGATTTATTCAACCAGGAATGACAGAAATCGAAGTGGCAAATGAATTAGATTTCTTCATGCGTAAACAAGGTGCAAGTGGAGTTTCTTTTGATACAATTGTTGCAAGTGGGGTTCGTTCTGCTTTACCTCATGGAGTGGCAAGTCATAAAGTAATTGAAAAAGGTGATTTCATTACTTTAGATTACGGTTGCTATTACAATGGATACGTGTCTGATATGACAAGAACAATTTCTTTAGGTGAACCAAGTGATCCTGTATTGAAAGAAATTTATGATATTGTTTTACAAGCTCATTTGAAAGTAGAACAAGAAATGAAACCAGGAATGACAGGAAAAGAAGTGGATGCCATTGCTCGTGACTATATTAAAGAACATGGCTATGGTGAACAATTTGGACATTCTACAGGCCATGGTATTGGTTTAGAAATTCATGAACATCCTATGATTTCTATGCGTAGTGATGCTGTATTAGTAGAAGGAAATACAGTAACAGATGAACCTGGTATTTATTTACCAGGAATTGGTGGAGTTCGTATTGAAAATGACTTCTTAATTACAAAAGATGGATGTCAATCCTTTACAACTTCCCCTCGTGAACTTATTATTTTATAATAGAGAACAAAGAAGAGATATTTTTAGTGAAAAATAGTTAGAATTGATTTTTAGGAGGCACATTATGATTTCTGTAAATGATTTTAAAAATGGTATGACAATTGAAGTAGATGGTAACTTATGGCGTGTTATTGAATTCATGCACGTTAAACCAGGAAAAGGAAGTGCGTTTGTACGTTCTAAATTAAAAAACTTACGTACAGGTGCAGTTCAAGATAAAACATTCCGTGCAGGTGAAAAAGTACAAAAAGCACAAATCGATAACAAAAAAATGCAATACTTATATGATTCTGGCGAAGGGCATGTGTTCATGGATATGGATACTTATGAACAAATTGAAATTCCAGCAGAACGCTTAGAACATGAATTAAAATACTTATTAGAAAACATGGAAGTTAATATCATGATGTATGGTTCTGAAATTTTAGGTGTTGATTTACCAAATACTGTAGAATTAGAAGTTAAAGAAACAGAACCAGGAATCAAAGGAGATACTGCTTCAGGTGGTTCTAAACCAGCAACAATGGAAACAGGATTAGTAGTACAAGTTCCATTCTTTATTAATGAAGGGGATAAATTAGTAATTAATACCGTAGATGGTAGCTACATTTCTCGTGCTTAAAATTACATCGTATATGGAGAAAGCAGGTGCTTTATGACAGATCATAAATTATTAATTAGTGAACAACGTGAAGGTATGGAAGGAGAAATTGTTATTTCTCCAGAAGTAATGGAAATTATAATCGGGATTGCTGCTTCAAAAGTAGAAGGAGTATATTCTATGCAAGGTAGTTTAGCTAGCAATGTACATGAATGGCTAGGACGTAAGGTTTCTCACGACAAAGGAGTTTCTTTATCTCAAGATGAAGATGGAAACTTAATTGTGGATCTATATTGTTATGTTCGTTACGGAGTATCTGTGCCTAAGGTAGCTATTGCGATGCAAAATGCCGTAAAACAACAAGTACGCAATATGACAGACTTCGAATTAAAAGAAGTAAATATTCATGTCGTAGGTATGGTTCCAGATTCTGAAACAGAATTACCTACTGGAGAATTTTCAACGCTAACAAAAGAGGAAGAAGAATAACGTGAAATTAAATCGACACAAGATACGAGAAAAGGCATTACAAACACTTTTTTCATTGCAGTTTAATAAAGTGGCAGTTGTAGAAGCATTGGATTTTGCTCTTTATTATGAACAAGAAGAAACAGTCTCTAACGCAGAAACTGTTTTACAACTAATTGAAGGAGTACAATCTCGTCGTGAGGAAATTAATGAATTGATTCGTCCTCATTTGAAACGTTGGACTCTGGATCGTTTACCAAAATTAAACTTGTTAATTATGCAAATTGCAATTTACGAAATGTTAACGGGACAAGCACCAGGAATTGCAATTAACGAAGCAGTACAATTAACAAAAGAATATAGTGATGAGAAAGATACTCGTTTTGTTAATGCGGTCTTAAATAATGTGAAAACAGCATTAGAACAATAGAAAAAGAGGCAGTTCTGGCTGCCTCTTTTTTTCTTATAAGGAGAGAACTTTTGTGGAAAAAATTTTAGATGGTAAGCGCTGCGCTCAATTTTATTACGAGCGATTAGAAAGAGCAGTACAAGATTTAAAAGAAAAAGGAAAGACACCAAAATTAGTGGTGATCATTGTTGGAGAAGATGCTGCAAGTCATATTTATGTGAAAAATAAAGAAAAAGCAGCACAAAGAATCGGTATTGATAGTGAAACAGTATATTTACCAAAAGAAACAACAGAAGAAGAATTATTACGTTATATCCATCATTATAATTCTATGATGGAAGTAGATGGGATTTTAGTTCAAACGCCATTACCTGACCATATTTGTGAAGCAAAAGTGTTAGAGGCGATTGATCCAAGAAAAGATGTAGATGGATTTCATCCACACAATGTTGGTGCTTTGTACTGCGGAACTCCACAAAGCTATCCTTGTACTCCTTTAGGAATTATCCAATTATTGAAATATTATGATTATTCTTTTGAAGGAAAAAATGTTGTTGTTGTGGGAAGAAGTAATATTGTGGGTCGGCCAATGGCACAATTATTATTAAAAGAGGATGCAACGGTTACGATTTGTCATTCAAAAACAAAAGATATTACCTCTTACTTACAAAATGCAGACTTAATTGTGGTAGCTATTGGAGTTGCTAATTGGCTACAACCAGAATGGATTAAAAAAGAAGCAGTTTTAGTAGACGTAGGAATGAATCGTACCAAAGAAGGATTACGAGGAGATATTTCTAAAGCTGCTCAAGAGAAGGCCTGTGCGTATACTCCTGTACCTGGTGGAGTAGGACCGATGACAATCGCGATGTTAATGGCACAGACTGTATATTTTGCACAACAGAAAGAGGGATAAATATGAGTGAAACGTATTTAACTGTTGGTGCACTAACAGATTATTTACAATATAAGTTTACTGCGGATCCTTATCTACAAGAAGTAACAGTAGAAGGAGAAGTAACAAACTTTAAAATTGGGACAAAGCACAAATACTTTAAATTAAAAGATGAAAATGAAGAAAAACAAATTTCTATTACGATGTTTTCTTGGCAATTTAATCAAGTGAATTTTCCAGTTGAAAATGGAATGAAAGTTCGAATCACTGGTAAAATTGAACTTTATGCTCCAAATGGAACCTATAGTTTAGTAGCGAAAAAAATGGTTCTAGCCGGTGAAGGAGAATTACATCAAAAATTTTTAGAGATTCAACAAAAGCTACAACAAGAAGGGATTTTTCAATTTCAAAAGAAAGCAATCCCACTGTATCCTAAAAAGATTGCTGTGGTTACGTCTCCCACTGGAGCTGTGATTCATGATATCATTCGAGTAGTGAATGAACGCTATCCTTTAGCAGAAATTGTTTTATTTCCAGCAGTTGTTCAAGGTCAATTAGCACCAGCCTCTATTGTTCAACAATTAGAAGCGATTCAAAGAAACGCTGAGGAATATGATGTTGCTATTGTTGGACGTGGTGGCGGATCTTATGAGGAGCTATTCTGTTTTAATGATGAAGCGGTTGTCCGAGCGGCAAGTCAATTGACTCTACCTTTAATTACTTGTGTGGGACATCAAGTGGACTTAACATTAATTGATGAAGTGGCAGATTATTCTGCATCTACACCTACTGCAGCAGCAACAAAAGCGACACCAGATAAAATAGAATTAGTTCAAAAATTGCAGTATTTTCGTCAGTTATTACAAACGAATATAGAAAAAGTTTGGTTAAATAAAGAGCAGCAATTACGTCGTTGTGCTCAATCTCCAGTTTTTAAACAATCAGAACAGTTGTACCAAATGAAAGAGATACAGTTAGAACAACTGAAAGTGAAATTAGAACAGGCAATTCAACAACAGTATCAGCAAAAATGGATTGCTTATCAAAATGTTAAAGCACGATTAAATGACCGAGTATTAGAACAACAATTTACACATAATCAAACCATTTTTCAACATCAAAAAGCACAATTGTTAAAGGCTTTTGAACAAGATTATACAAAAAAGAAAGAAAAACTTTCTTTTTTAAAACAACAATTAAGTGCATTAAATCCAGAAGCAGTATTGAAACGTGGGTATGCTTATGTAACAAAAGAAAAAGAATGGATTGAATCTGGAGAAAAACTACAAGTTGATGATGAAATTGTGATTCATTTACAAGATGCGACTTTATTAGCAACAATTACGAAAAAAGAAATGAGAGAGGAAGACTAATTATGGCAACAGAATCTTTTGAACAAGCAATGCAGCGCTTAGAACAAATTGTTTATCAATTAGAACAAGGACAATTATCTTTAGAAGAGTCCGTCCACTCCTTTGAAGAAGGAATGCAATTATGTAAGGATTGCGAAGCAATGTTAAATCAAGCCAAAGAAGCAATTGTAAAAGTAAAACAAGAAGATGGAAAAGAAGTAGATTTTGAGGAAAAATAATGAAATTAGATGAAGTACAGACTCATTTATCAAAAGTCGAAGCGATTTTTTTAGATCAAATGAAAAATACAGCTTCCTTTCGATTAAAAGAAAGTATGGAATACTCTTTTTTAGCTGGGGGAAAAAGAATTCGACCGTTATTACTACTATCTCTTTATGCAGATTTAACTGGAAAAATAGAAGATAAGGCAATTACTGTAGCAACAGCTTTAGAGATGATTCATACTTATTCTTTAATTCACGATGATTTACCAGCAATGGATAATGATGATTATCGTCGAGGTCAATATTCGAACCATAAACAATTTGATGAAGCAACAGCCATTTTAGCAGGAGATGCTTTGTTAACGGATGCTTTTGTGGTATTAGCAAAAAGTCCCATAGATTCAGCATTAAAGATTCGTTTGGTTGAAGAATTAGCTTCTACAGCAGGATCGAATGGAATGGTAGCAGGGCAAATGGAAGACATGCTAGGTGAAGAAAAACATTTATCGTTGCAAGAATTACAAAAAATACATCGAGAAAAGACAGGGCGATTATTTGTTTTTGCCTGTCAAGCTGCAGCACAATTGGCGGATAAAGATGATTATTTAGCTCAAAAATTAGGAGAGCATTTAGGAATAGCTTTTCAAATTCGTGATGATATTTTAGATGTGACTGCTTCTTTTGAAAGTCTTGGCAAAACTATAGGGAAAGATGCTGCTACAGAAAAAAGCACATATGTGCAATGTTTTGGTTTAGAAGGAGCGAAAGAAAAACTAAAAGAGCAAATTCAAGAAGCAAAAGAAACTCTAGCTCAGTTAACCAATGAGCGAGGAGCAACATGGGAAATTATAGAGAGGATAGAGAAGGTTAATTAACGCATGAAAAAAGAACGAGTAGACGTTTTATTAGTGAAGCAAGGATTATTTGAAACAAGAGAGCAAGCCAAACGTGGTGTAATGGCAGGTCTGGTTTGTAATGAAAAAAATGAACGTTTTGATAAACCAGGAGTAAAAGTACCAGAAGATACCATTTTTCATTTAAAAGGAAACCAAAAACAATATGCGAGTCGTGGTGGCTTGAAGTTAGAAAAAGCATTAAATGATTTTGCTGTAGATGTAAAAGATAAGGTAGTATTAGATATCGGTGCTTCAACCGGTGGATTTACAGATGTAATGTTACAAAGTGGAGCGAAATTAAGTTATGCCTTAGATGTAGGTTATAATCAATTAGCGTGGCGTTTACGACAAGACCCAAGAGTTGTTGTTATGGAGCGACAAAACTTTCGTTATTCTAAATTAGAAGATTTTACAGAAGGACAACCTGAATTTGCTTCTATCGATGTTTCTTTTATTTCATTGAAATTAATTTTGCCAGTGTTAGCTACGATTATTCAAAAGGGCGGCGATGTAGTAGCTCTAATTAAGCCACAATTTGAAGCTGGAAAAGAAAATGTAGGAAAAAATGGAATTGTTCGAGATCCACAGATTCATGAACAAGTATTAGAAGATATTTTATCTTTTGCTGTACAAGAAGGATTCAACGTGGAAGAATTATCTTTTTCACCGATTAAAGGAGGAGAAGGGAATATCGAATTTTTAGTTCATTTAAATTATGTTGGAAAAGAAGATGCCCAAATTTCTTCTTCTATTCCTTCTATTCATGAACTAGTGGCACAAGCACATACACAATTGAAAAAAGAAAAAAAAGCTTCTGAGTAGAAAGGAGTTAGGAATTGATAAAATTCCATAAATTCGTATGAAGGTGACAAAAAAAGAGAGACAATCTTTGATTCAAGAAATTGTTCAAACAGGGAAAATTCGTACTCAACAAGATTTATTGGATGAACTAACAAAACGCGAATATCGATTTACACAAGCCACCATTTCTCGTGATATGCGAGAATTAGGATTGATAAAAAAGGTGAATGCAGAAGGTTGTTGGGTTTATCATTTACCACCTAAAAAACCAGATGCTGGGAAAATGCGTTTGGTTCATTTATTAAATCAATGCTTTCGTTCTTATCGTCGACAAAAAGAAATGGTTGTCATTTATACCTTACCTGGAAGTTCACCAGCATTAGGGAATCTAATTTTAGAAGTGTATCAAGAAGAATTATTTACCGTAATGACCAATGATGATCATTTATTGATTATTGCGAAAGATGAAGAAAAAGCAATTTACATTATTGAAGAATTGATTTCTTTCCAAGAAAAAAGAGAAGAGGGTGGCTATTATGTTGCAGGAATTAAACATTCGTAATTTTGCGATTATTGAACAGTTACAACTTTCTTTTTCTGATGGAATGACAGTATTAACAGGGGAAACTGGTGCAGGAAAATCCATTATTATTGATGCGGTTAGTCTTTTATTAGGTGCTCGTGGTTCAGCAGACTACATTCGCTCAGGTGCAGAAAAATGCCAATTAGAAGCGTTGTTTATGATAAGTGATGAAGAGGAAATGTCTGAAAAATTACAAGCGTTAGGAATTGAGCCAGATGAGATGCTTGTCATTCAACGTGAGATTTTTAAAAATGGACGTAACGTTTGTCGTATTAATGGACAACTTGTCAATACCTCTATGCTGCGCCAAATTGGGCCAGATTTAGTAGATATTCAAGGACAATATGACCAGCAAAAATTAATGCAAGAAGAAAATCATGTCCTATTGTTAGATAGTTATGGTGGAATTGATTTAGAAGCAAAGGTACAAGACTATCAACTTGTATTTCATCGCTATCAAAAGTTAAAAGAAAAAATTCATCATGATGAAGCGCATGCTAAAGATTTCGCTCAGCGAATGGATATGCTACGATTTCAACGCCAAGAAATTGAAAATGCAGAACTAAAACTAGAAGAAGAAGAAACACTGCGAGAAGAGAGAACATTATTACGAAATGCCACTAAGATTCATGAATCACTAGAAGAAAGTTATCAATTACTTTCTGGAGATAATTTTGTTCTAAGCTTTTTAAGCATCATCCGTCATAATTTACAAAAAATTTCTGACTGGAATTCAGAGTATGCTACGATTCAAGAAAATATCGATAGTGCGTATTATTTATTACAAGAATGTTCTGCTGATATTTTACAACAGATGGAACAATTATCTGCAGACCCGAATCGTTTAGAAGAAGTAGAATCTCGTTTACAACAAATTCGTAATTTAGAGCGTAAATATGGCAGTACCATTCCCGAAATTCTATCGTATTATGATGAAATTACAAAAGAATGGGAAGAAAATTGCTATGATGAAGACCATATTGAAGTCTGGAAAGAAGAGCTAATTGGATTAAAAAAAGAAGTCGAACAGAAAGGACAATCGCTACAAAACGCACGAGAAAAAATTGCACTTTCATTGGAAGAAGCAGTAGAAAAACAATTGAAAGATTTATACATGCCTCATGCCCAATTTAAAGTGAAATTTTTACCTTGGCATCAAGGAGAATGGAGAGAAGAAGGACTATCTCGAGTTGCTTTTTATATTTCAACCAATAAAGGGGAACCCTTCCATCCATTAGCAAAAGTGTTATCAGGTGGCGAATTAAGTCGTCTCTTATTAGCTTTAAAAGTGATTTTTCATGATAAAGATGCGAAAACAAGTATTGTTTTTGATGAGGTGGATACAGGAGTATCTGGACGTGTTGCTTCTGCTATCGCTCAAAAAATTTATCAAATAGGACGCGATGCACAAGTATTGTGCATTACTCATTTGCCACAAGTGGCTGCGATTGCAGATCATCAATTTTACATTTCAAAAGTCGAAGAAGAAGGTCGAGTAGAAACAAAAGTTCAAGTGTTATCTACAGAGGAAAGAATAAAAGAAATTGCTCGCATGATGACAGGAGAAGAAGTGACAGAATTGAGTCTACAACATGCAGACGAATTATTACAATTAAGTCAAAAAGAAAGAGAGATATCTTAGTGATATCTCTCTTTTATTTCATCCCATAGAATATAGCTGTCTTGTTTAATTTCTTTATTTACTTGTTTAACTTCTTTTTCAGGTGTCGTTTGTGAATGCTTTGGGAAAGCATGCAATAGATAATAATTGTGATTTTGATATAAGAAAAATAAACGATATTCTCCAAGACGCATTTTAAATAAATTCCGATGTTTTGTTCGTGCTAACATTTTTTTTACTTGTGGTGGCTTCATAGAAAGCTCACCTTTTTCCATTTGTTGAATCGTCACTAAAGCTTTATGGTAAACGGATGTATTTTTTGTTTGCACATGATCTAACCAAGTTTGAATCGGAATTTTATTGGTCGGTGATTGAAAAATATAAACGGTCATTTTATTGGAAGTTTACTAATGCACCGATGACAATTCCACCAACCATAATGAATAACATTAAATAAATGAAAAATTTAGTTACTTTTTGAAAGGTAGATTCTTTTTTCTTTGCCATAATAATACTCCTTTTTTTCTTTTTACTCGATACAATTCTATCATATCCTATTATGGAATCCTACTGATTTTCTAAAGAAAAAAGAAGAAGCAAACATTTACTAATAACAGGGGATGATTTATAATGAGATTAAATTATTATTAAAGAGGAGAGATGAGTTTGCTAACAATATTGAATGGGTTTATGCTCCCGTTACTATATATTCTTATTTTATATCTACTGCAAGCGTATATCCCTAAATTCCAATCATTTATTTTTAAAAAAGGAAATCGGGTTTGGGTACTCTTTCTCTTTTCTTTTGTTGTTCTCTATAGTGCACTTTTTTTAGCAAAGAAAACCTTTACCCTATCGTTTCTTCCTTTTTATTGTTTGATTTTATTATTTTTATCCGCTTTTATTTGGGGAGTACAACTTCATTATTTAAAACAAGTAGTTTTTAAAGTTTATCGAAAATTATTGATAGGAATTATTTTTATGTTGAACATTGGATTATATTTCTTTTTTGTTATTAGTTTTTTCCTTTGTCATTTTATTTCTTTTACTAGTTAAAAATTCCTGTTTTTAATCTATAAAAAATAAAAATAAATGAGCGATTCTGTTTTTTAAAAAATAGAATCGCTTTTTTCTTAAAAAAATTGCAAAAAAACGTAAGAAATACAAGGGAATTATGGTATCTCTATAGGGGTTGTGTTAGAATAAGCGTAGATTATATGAAAATAGATTGAAATCAATGAAAATATGATAATATATAGCGAATTGAGAAGATAAAATAGAAGGGAATGAAAAGATGTCACAAATGTTTCATCATGTGACTGTCTTATTAAAAGAAACGGTTGATTATTTAAATGTTAAAAAAGATGGGGTTTATGTAGACTGTACACTTGGTGGAGGTGGACATAGCGAGTATCTGTTAAGTCAACTAGATCAAGCAGGACATCTGTATTGTTTTGACCAAGATGAGACAGCAATTGAAAATGCAAAAATTAGATTAGCAGAATATGTAGAAAAAGGAATGGTCACTTTTATTCATGCTAATTTTCGTGAATTACAAAAACAACTGGCAGCTTTAGGGGTAACAGAAGTAGATGGGATTCTTTATGACTTAGGAGTTTCTTCTCCGCAGTTGGATGAAGCGGAACGTGGATTTAGCTATCATCAAGATGCACCATTGGATATGCGAATGAATCGCCAACAAGCATTATCGGCTTATGAAGTTGTGAATGAATATTCATTTCAAGATTTAGTTCGTATTTTTCAACGTTATGGAGAAGAAAAATTTGCGAAAAATATTGCCAGAAAAATTGAAATGGCAAGAGAAAAAGCACCAATCCAAACTACAGGAGAATTAGTGGAGTGTATCAAAGAGGGAATTCCTGCTCCTGCTCGTCGTAAAGGAGGACATCCAGCAAAACGAGTGTTCCAAGCCATCCGAATTGAAGTAAATGATGAATTAGGTGCTGAAGAATCTTCCTTAGAACAAGCATTACAGCTTTTAAAAGTAGGAGGAAGAGTAAGTGTGATTACTTTCCATTCTTTAGAAGATCGAATTGCGAAAACGTTATTTAAAGAATATAGTGAGCCGCATGCTGATTTACCACCAGGATTACCAATCATTCCTGAAGAGTATCAACCAGAGTTTAAATTAATTACTAGAAAACCAATTCTTCCATCTGATGAAGAATTAGAAGAAAATAATCGAGCTCGTAGTGCTAAATTACGTGTGATTGAACGAATAAAAGAAACAAATTAAGGAGGGAGTTACGATGGCAGAAGCACGAAATTTGCCAGAATATGAAGAAAAACCAAAGATCATTAGCGTCGTCAAGCCAAGTACAACTCCTACGCAAAAAGCTCCTAAAACAAAAAAGAAAAAGATATACTATTGGCTAACTGCCATTGGAGCGTTGTTAGTTACTTTTATTTGCATTATTTCTTTAATTAGTATTCAGAATGAAATCACTGATATTTCGCAAAATATTGTGACGATTGAACAAAAGAACAATGATGTAGATGAAGAGATTAAAGAAATGACACAAGAAGAGAATGAATTGTCTCGTGTTGATCGCGTAATGAAAATTGCGAAAGAAGAAGGCTTAAGTGTAGATGATAATAACATAAGGAAAGTGATTCCGAATGAAAAATAAAAAAAATAATAATCCACAAAATATGAGCTTTCTAGATATGGTAGATCAAAAGGTAGAATCTCTTTGGGATAAAGGAAAAGAGATTCTATCTCGTTTTATTAGAAAGCCAATCTTTCGTCGTCTAAGACGGTGGTACTTAGTTTCCAAACGACAAATGCCTAATGCCAACAATAATCGAAAATTATCAGCAATTTTTATTTTAGGAGGTAGTATTGTTCTACTTTCGACTTTAATTTGTGGGCGATTGCTTTATGTAGAAGGACGGCAAATGGTAGATGGAGTCTCTTTAGATAAAAAAACAAAAGAGTTATATCAAGGCTCAAGAGAAGTAGAAGCAAAACGAGGGACCATTTACGATCGAAATGGAGTAGCTATTGCTAAAGACGCTACCTCTTACTCAGTATATGCAGTTTTAGATAAGGATTATGTAGGAATTGAAAATGAGAAATTATACTTACAATCCAAAAATATTTCTAAAGTTGCAGAAATTTTTCATAAATATTTAAAAATGAAAGTTTCCTTTGTCGAAAAGCAATTAGAACAAGCAGAAGATAAACATTTAAAACAAGTTGAGTTTGGGACACAAGGAAAAGGGATTTCGATTGAAACAAGAAACAAAATAGAAGAAGCTTTGAAAAAAGAACATATCAAAGGAATTTATTTTGAAAAACATCCAGACCGAATTTATCCCAATGGAGTCTTTGCGTCTCATTTAATTGGGTATGCGGATTTAGTAAACCAAGATGACGATTCCAAAGGATTACACGGTGTGATGGGAATTGAAGCAGCATTCAATGATCAATTAGATGGTACGAATGGAGAAGAATATTTCCAAAAAGATGTCAATGGGAATCCAATCCCAGGTACTATTGTTGAAACAAAGAAAGCATCAGATGGAAAAGACATTTATACGACATTAGATGCAAATTTACAAACGTATCTAGAAAGTTTAATGACAAAAGTAGATAAGACTTATTATCCAGAGTCAATGACAGCTGTATTGATGAAAGCAAATACAGGAGAGATTTTGGCAGCAGCGCAACGTCCATCTTTCAATCCAGAAACTAAAGCTGGCTTACAAAATACGAAAGATAGTCGTGAAGCTCAATGGCGAAACTTGTTAGTGCAAGATGCGTATGAACCAGGTTCGGTAATGAAGATTTTCACTGTAGCTGCAGCAATTCAATGTGGAAAATTCAATCCTAATGCGACTTATCAAGCAGGGTCTATTAATGTAGATGGAACGACCATTCGAGATTGGGACTATGATAAGCCAAAAGTATTGACGTACGCTCAAGCATTGGCTCACTCAAGTAATGTTGGGATGGTAAAACTCCAACAAGCAATGGGTCCAGAATGGGAAGAATATCTACAAAAATTTGGATTCACGAAAAAAACAAACTCTGCCTTGCCAGGAGAAGTTTCTGGATCGATGCAAACAGGTACAAGTGTCGACCAAGCGATGACTGCCTATGGTCAAGCGATTGCGGTGACAAATTTCCAAATGCTACGAGCATATACAGCAATTGCTAATTTAGGAACGATGTTAAAACCACAATATATTAGTAAAATTGTGGATCCAACTACTAAAAAGGTAACAGAAATTGAACCAAAAGTAGAAGGACATCCAATTACTGCAAAAACGGCACATGAAGTGTTATCAATTATGCAGCAAACCGTAGATACTCCATTAGGAACTGGGAAAGATTATTCTTTACCAAATTATAATTCTTCGGTAAAAACAGGAACTGCTCAAATTTTTGAAAATGGTTCTTATAGTTTGGTGGATGGAGATTATATTTATTCTGTTGTACAAATGGCACCAACAGAACATCCAGAATATGTAATGTACGTAACTTTAAAACGACCACATATTCCAGATTCTGATCCAATGACACCAACAAAATTAATTTCATCGATTTCTACTCCAATGATGGAACGAGCTTTAGCTTTGAATACAAGCGCTAGTCGTTATGAAGTAGATCGTAAATCAACAGACAAAAAAACAAATGAATAAAGATTGTGAGGGAAATTATGAAGTGGACAGACATTTTCTTACCAATCGTTAGTGGCTTTGGAATTACCTTTGTCATTATGCCAATGGTAATTGCTTATTTTCGTCAAAAACAATTTGGTCAAGAAATCCGTGAAGTAGGCCCAGAGTGGCATCAAAAAAAATCAGGGACACCAACGATGGGAGGAGTAGTCTTTATTTTGGCAGCAGCAATTACTATGCTGTGGGTAGGATTATGGCAAAAACAATTTACTCCTTCACTTGTGCTCCTATTATTCGTTATGCTAGGATATGGAGTAATTGGTTTTTGTGATGACTTTGTAAAAGTATTTAATAAAAGAAATTTAGGATTGACTTCAAAACAAAAATTTCTTTTCCAATTAGTAATTGCAGTAGTATTTTATTGTATTTACTGCTTTGATGGCTTCCCAAATATTTTACATTTACCATTTGGTAATTTACATTTGGGTTGGTTCTATCCTATCTTTGTTGTATTCTGGTTAGTAGGATTTTCTAATGCAGTGAATTTAACAGATGGTTTAGATGGTTTAGTAACTGGATTAGGAACAATTTCTTTTGGTACCTATGCGATTATTGCATGGCATCAACAGCAATGGGCAGTACTTATTGCTTGTCTAGCTATTATTGGTGGGTTATTGGGATTCTTCCCTTATAACCATAAACCTGCGAAAATTTTCATGGGAGATGTTGGTTCTCTATCATTAGGCGGATTGTTAGCTGCGATATCTATTCTTTTACATCAAGAATGGACATTATTACTTGTCGGATTCATTTATGTGATTGAGACATTAAGCGTTATGATTCAAGTAACTGTCTTCCGTGCAACTGGAAAACGAGTATTCAAAATGAGTCCAATTCACCATCATTTTGAAATGTGTGGATGGTCTGAATGGAAAGTAGACATTGTCTTTTGGACAGTAAACTTAATTGGTTCAATCATTGCATTGATGATTGTTTTATAATAAATCTCAAAAAGTGGGGCAAATAGAATGAAAAAAATTCTAGATTTTAAAGAAAAACATATTTTAGTGTTAGGTTTGGCTCGCAGTGGGATGAATGTCGCCAAGTTGTTAACTCGACTTGGCGCTTTTGTTACTGTGAATGATATTACGCCAAAAGAAAAAAATGAAGAGGCAAAAGAATTGGAATCATTGGAAATTCCTATGTTATTAGGAAAACATGATACTCATTTGTTTGATGAGCAAGATTTTGCTTATGTCGTAAAAAATCCAGGAATTCCTTATCGAAATGAAATGTTGGTAGAAGCACAAAAAAGAAAGATTCCGATTATTACAGATATTGAAGTAGCAAGTCGTTGTGTCGAAACACCGATGATTGCGATTACAGGAACGAATGGGAAAACTACAACAACGATGATGACAGGAGAGATTTTAAATGCTAGTTCCAATCACCAAGTTCGCCTAGCAGGGAATATTGGTTATCCGATGAGTGAAGTAGTGATGGAATTACAACCTAAAGAACAAGTGGTTTTGGAATTATCAAGTTTTCAGTTAATGGGAACAGAAACCTTCCATCCTCATATTGCAGCCATTACTAACCTTTATTCTGCTCATTTAGATTATCATAAAGATCGTACAGAATACGTAGAAAGCAAATGGAAAATTCAACAAAATATGACAAAAGAAGATTATTTAATTTTGAATTTTGATCAAGAAGAACTTCGTCAATTGAGTCAACAAACAAAAGCAACGGTTATTCCTTTTTCTCGTCAAAAAGAATATACAAATGGTGCTTATGTAAAAGATGGAACTCTTTATTTCCAACAAGAAGAAATTATGGCAGTAGAAGAAATTGGGGTTCCTGGAGAACATAATATTGAAAATGCATTAGTTGCTATTGCGATTGCAAAATTAAGTGATGTAGATACTGAAGTGATTCGCCATGTTTTGATGCATTTTTCAGGAGCTAAACATCGCCTACAATGGGTGGATCGTTTCCATGATGTAGATTTTTATAATGATTCTAAAGCGACCAATCGTTTAGCAATGTTAAGTGCGTTAAGCGGATTTGATCTTCAACATGTTATCCTATTACTAGGTGGGTTAGACCGTGGAGATGAAAATGAAGTTCAGCCTAAAGATATTGTTGGATTGAAAGGTCTTGTTACTTTTGGTGAAGTGAAAGAAAAGATGGCTAGATGTGGAAAAGAAGCTAACCTTTCTCTTATCAAAGAGGCAGACTCATTACAAGATGCGGTACAAAAAGCCTATACCATGGCAGAAAAAGGCGATACAATTTTATTATCTCCTGCTCATGCGAGTTGGGATGCTTATCGTACTTTTGAAGAACGAGGAGAAGAATATATGCAATGTGTTGCAAAATTAAAGGAGGACGTAAAATGAAAGTTGTAGTAAGTGGTGGAGGAACTGGAGGACACATCTATCCAGCGTTAGCCTTAATTCACCATATTCAAAAGGTAGATCCATCCACTGAATTTTTATATATTGGAACCGAAAAAGGACTAGAAAAGAAAATTGTAGAAAAAGAACATATTCCGTTTAAAACGATTGAAATTCAAGGTTTTAAACGTTCTCTATCTCTTTACAATGTTAAAACAGTGCAATTATTTTTCAAAGCGATTAAACGCTCAAAAGAATTATTAGAAGAATTTCAACCGGACGTTGTGATTGGTACAGGAGGATATGTTTGTGGTGCGGTAGTATATGCTGCCCATAAATTAAATATTCCAACAATGATTCACGAACAAAATAGTGTTGCAGGTGTAACAAATAAATTTTTATCAAAATATGTAGATAAAGTAGGAATTTGTTTCCCAGAAGTAAGAACTGCTTTTCCAGAACAGAAAGTTGTATTTACTGGTAATCCACGTGGGCAAGAAGTAGTAGAAATTGATAAAGAAGAAGGCGTTTTAGAACAATATGGCTTGAAAACGGGGATTCCAACGATTTTAATTTTTGGTGGTAGTCGCGGAGCATTAACAATCAATAATGCAGTTTTAGAAGCTATACCAGAATTAGTGAAAAAAGATTATCAAGTGCTTTATGTACCTGGAAATTACTATTATGAAGAAGTAATGAAAAAAATGCCCCAAGAGCATCCAAATATTTCTGTTCAACCTTATATTGATCAAATGCCAGAAGTATTAGTCAATGTTGAATTAGTATTAGCTCGCGCGGGTGCAACAACGTTAGCAGAACTAACGGCATTAGGACTTCCATCTATTTTAGTCCCAAGTCCAAATGTTACGAACGACCATCAAACGAAAAATGCGAAAAGTTTAGTGGATGCTGGTGCTAGCGTGTTAATAAAAGATGATGAATTGAATGGAACTTCATTAGTACAAGCGATTGATCAAATTTTATTACAACCTGATGAATTGCAAAAAATGACATTGAAAGCAAAAGAACAAGGCGTTCCTGATGCTAGTCAACGAGTATATGAAGTGTTACAAGAAATTTCCCATTCATAAAGGAGGATTTCTATGAAGCGATTTCTCTCTTCTAGGAAGAAAAAAGAAGAAAAAGAAGTAGAGATGAAAAAAGAGGAAGAAGAGAAAGAAAAAGAAGAAGAAAGTCTTTCTCCTTGGCAAAAAGAAAATGTCAAATATTTAAAGAAACATAGCTCTACAAAAGAAGAAGAAAAAGAACAATCTCTGCCTACTACGGTGGAAACGCCGGAAGATATTTTTCCTACTCCTGTGAAAAAGAAAGATGGCCGAGTAAAACGTTATTTATTGCCTTCTGAATTAGATGAAATAGATTGGACAGAAGAGCAAAAAGAACCAGAAGATAAACCAACAATTGCAGTTGTTGAAAAGACAAAGGAAAAAGAAATAAACAAAGAAAAGAAAGTAAATTCTTCTTCATCAAAATCAGAAAATAAAAAAGAAGGAAAAGAACCAACGATTGAGGTGGTCAAAGCAGAGCCAACGAAGGATAAAAAGGAAGAATCTAATTATCAAAAAGAATTATCTTTGTTGGATAAAGAAGCAGAACAAGAAAAGAAAGAACAGCGATTAAAAGAAGAAAAGCAAAAATTAAAGAAACCAAAATTAAGTAAAAAGGTTCGTTGGCAAACCACAGCATTTATTGTCTTTTTTACGATTTCTTTATTAATTATTCTGTATTATGCTAGTCCATTGAGTAACCTACACGAAGTCCAAGTCGTAGGAGATAAATATATGAATAGTAATAAAATTATCAAAACGGCAAACTTTAAGCCAGGAGAGCGTTTATGGCATCAATATTTTGGTCGCGATGAAGTAGAACAACGAATTCAAAAAGCGTATCCTGGAATTAAAAAAGTAGATATTACCTTAGATCATCTCAATGATTTTACCATTCATGTAGAAGAATATCCTTTAGCAGGGTATGTAATTGTGGATAAAGTGAAATATGCCCCTATCTTAGAAAATGGGACTATTTTAAAAGAAACGATTAAAAACAAGCCAGAAGGAATTATTTATGCCGATTTCAAATCTGGTGAATTATTAAAATCAGTGATTTATGCTTATATGCACTTACCAGAAAAAATTCGTTCTTTAGTGCAACAAATTACGTTAACGCCAACAAAAAGTAATCCAGAATTACTAACTTTATATATGAAAGATGGAAATCAAGTGAAAGTAAGTAGTTCAGAAATGGAAGAACAACTTCCTTACTATGAGCAAGTAGCAAAACAAATGAAGAACAAAGGAATTGTTGATATGGAAGTAGGGATTTACTCTTATCCATATGGAAATAATGATACAGAGCGAAAAAATTTAAATGCTTCTGAAACTCAACCAACAGATTCAGAAACAAGTAGTTCTTCGACAATGGAAATTGTAATTCCAGAAAATTGAGAAATTTGCGAAAATAAAGAAACAACGCTTTCTCTTTTCCTTATAAATATGATACTATGATAAAAGTAAGATATAATAATCATCGATCAATAAGATGTTGTAATTAAAAAATTTAGGAGGGAACCTTTCATGGCAAAATCAGGAATGTATGTCGGCTTAGATATTGGTACTGCTTCCGTTAAAGTCGTAGTAGCCGAATATGTGGAAGGTCAAATGAATATTATTGGCGTAGGAGACGCCAAATCAGAAGGTTTAGATCGTGGAATAGTGGTAGATATTGAAGAAACAGTATCTTCTATTCAAAAAGCAGTAAAACAAGCTGAAATGAAATCAGGAATTGAAATTAAAGAGGTGGCTGTTGGGTTACCTGGAAATCAAGTAGAGGTAATTCCTTGTGAAGGAATGATTGCAGTAAATCCTGATTCACAAGAAATTGGTGTGGAAGATGTGTACAATGTTGCATCTGCTTCTATGGTTCGTTCTATCCCACCAGAAAGAGAAATTATTTCTATCGTACCTCAAAGCTTTAAAGTAGATGGATTTGATGGAATTAAAGATCCACGTGGCATGGTCGGTGTACGTTTAGAAATGAAAGGATTATTATTCACAGGTCCAAAAACAATTGTTCACAATATTGAAACCTGTGTGAAACGTGCAGGACTAGAAATTGATAAAATGGTCATCACACCATTAGCATTAGTAGAAACCATTTTACCAAATGGCGAAAAAGAATTTGGTACTACAGTGATTGACATGGGTGCTGGTCAAACAACTGCCACAGTAATTTATGAAGATGAAATGAAATTCACTCATGTAGAACAAGAAGGTGGCGATAATGTCACAAAAGATATCTCTCTTGTGTTAAATACTTCAATGACAAATGCAGAAGGATTAAAAAATAACTACGGTTATGCTTATGCGAAAGAAGCTTCAGAAACAGAAGACTTTCCAGTAGATGTGATTGGTCAAAATGATCCTGTGATGGTAACCGAACATTACTTAGCAGAAATTATTGAAGCACGTGAAGCAGAAATTTTTGAACATATGAAACAAATCTTATCAGAAATCGACGCTTTATCTCTTGCTGGAGGAATCGTCTTAACTGGAGGCGCAGCTAGCATCCCTGGCATTCTTGATTTAGCGACAGAAATTTTTGATATTGATAGTAGTATTCGTTTACATGTACCAAATCATATGGGATTACGTAATCCAATGTTTTCTAGTGTATTAGCGATTGTCGAATATACTGCCAATTTAACAGATATTGATCGTATCGTGAACGGAAAACCAGTTGCACCAAAAGCAACACCTAAAAAAGAAACAGTAGCGGCGAAAAAAGCAGAACCTACAAAACAAAAAACTGTAGATAATAGCTACTATGAACAACCAAAAGAAGAAAAGAAAAAAGAAGAGGAACAACCGGAAGAAGAAAAAACTTCTCGTTTCAAAAACTTCTTTGATAATATCTTTGAATAATGAGGGAGGACACCACAATGGAATTTAGTATTGATAATAACTTTGAAAATAGCGGTGCCGTAATTAAAGTAGTCGGTGTCGGAGGCGGCGGTGGAAATGCCGTAAATCGCATGATTGAAGAAGGAGTACAAGGAGTACAATTCTACTTAGCAAATACAGATGTGCAAGCATTAAAACAAGCAAAAACAGAAAACGTAATCCAATTAGGACCTAAAGTAACTCGTGGATTAGGTGCTGGTTCTAAACCAGAAGTTGGGGAAAAAGCAGCAGAAGAAAGTGAAAACGAATTACGCTCTGCTTTAGAAGGCGCAGATATGGTCTTTGTTACTGCCGGAATGGGTGGTGGTACAGGTACAGGTGCTGCTCCAATCGTTGCTCGTATCGCTCAAGAAATCGGTGCATTAACTGTTGGTGTGGTTACTCGTCCATTCTCATTTGAAGGTTCTACTCGTGGTAAATATGCTGCAGAAGGAATTGCTAAATTAAAAGATAATGTAGATACTTTATTAATCATCTCTAATAACCGTTTATTAGAAGTAGTAGATAAGAAAACACCAATTACAGAAGCATTCCGTGAAGCAGATAACGTATTACGTCAAGGGGTACAAGGAATCTCTGACTTAATTACTTCAGAAGGACAAGTCAATGTTGACTTTGCCGATGTACGTACTGTAATGGCTGACCAAGGTTTAGCTTTAATGGGTATTGGTACAGCAGTAGGAGAAGATCGTGTTGTAGAAGCGACAAAACTAGCGATTTCTTCTCCATTATTAGAAACTTCTATCGATGGTGCCGAACAAGTCCTATTGAACATCACAGGTGGTTTAGATATGACATTATTCGAAGCACAAGAAGCTTCTGATATCGTGGCAGCTGCAGCTGCAAGCGATGTAAACATCATCTTAGGAACTTCAATTAATGCTGACTTAGCAGATGAAATCATCGTTACAGTAATTGCTACAGGAATCGAGAATAAAGAAAAAAAGTCCGCACGTCCCGCCGCTAACAATTTACGACCACAACGTAAAGAAACAGAATTAGGGACAGCTAAAGAAAAAACAAACGGACAATTTGGGAATTGGGATATTCAAAAAGAAACTTCTGCTCGTACAAATGATGCTGGTATCGAAAGTAGTACGATTGAAAAGAAAGAATTTGAAGCGAATACTCATACATCAAACAATAAAGGAAAAGATGACACACCAGCAATTTTCCGTAAGTTTAATCGCTAATAGATTGAAAAGAAGTGTTGAGGTTCAGCACTTCTTTTTTTTCAAAAAAGGGGGAGAAATGGGTGCATAAAAATCATTTAGACTGGGCAAATTTAGAAGACAATCCTATAGATAAAGATCAAATTGTAGCTGAAATTGATCAACAATTGGCACAAGAATATCATGATGAAGAAATACAGGAAGTAGCATCGCAAAAAGAAGAGGTTGAAGGTACGGAAGAAAAGAAAAATGCAGCAATTTTTTCTACTAGTATGGATGAAAATCAAGAATTACCTGTGATGCAAGTCTATCAACCTTTATCTTATCGTGATACACAAACCATTGCTTTGCAATTAAAGGCAGGACAAGTAGCCATTATCGATTTTGTACAAACAGAAGAAAAAATTGCTTCTCGTATTGTAGATTTCTTAACCGGATTAGTTTATGGCTTGGATGGAGATATTGTTCATTTTAAAGAAAAGCAATATATTTGTGCGCCAAAAGGAATTTCACTAACAGAAGAATTTCTAAATCGTTTCCGTGCTACTTCATAAGGAAGATTATTTTTGGTACTTAAAATAAAGAGTGTTATAATATGCCAAAGGAGAGAAAATAATGGAAGAAATACAAGAAATAAAAGATTTTCTCTTATATTTAAAGGTAGAACGTAATTATTCTGAAAAAACGATCCAAAATTATGAACGAGATATTAAAGATTTCCTTCAATTTATGGAAAATACTGGTAACCTAGAAATAACTAAAGTAACCAGTCGGGATGTGAGAATTTATACTAGTGAGATGTATGACAGAGGGTATAAACGAACCACGATGCAACGTCATTTATCAAGTTTGCGTTCTTTTTATCGTTATTTATTACAACAAGGAAAGGTTACAGAAAATCCTTTTTCCTATGTAGTAATGCAAAAAAAAGAAAAACGATTACCGCAATTCTTTTATGAAAAAGAAATGCAAGCATTATTTCAAGCAACAGAAGGTTCGGAACCACTGCGCTTAAGAGATAATGCTCTATTGGAAGTTCTTTATGCTAGTGGCATGCGAGTGAGTGAGTGTGTTAGTTTACAACTTTCTGATATTCAACAGAATCAATCTTTTGTTTTAATTACTGGGAAAGGAAATAAACAAAGATATGTTCCTTTAAATCATCATGCCATGGCTTCTATTGAGCGTTATGTATCACAGGCAAGACCAAAATTAATGAAGCAAAAAGAACATGAATTTCTTTTCGTTAATGGTAAAGGAGATCCGCTAACTGATCGAGGGGTTCGCTATGTACTTGATCAAATTATTAAGCGTTCAAGTTTAAATTCAAAAATTCATCCGCATGAATTACGTCATACTTTTGCGACTCATTTATTAAATAATGGAGCCGATATGAGAACCGTTCAAGAATTACTAGGGCATGTTGATTTGTCTTCCACACAAATCTATGCTCATGTAACAAAAGAAAGCCTACAAAGAACGTATCGCTCTTGTCATCCAAGAGCCGAGGAATAAAGAAAGGAGAAGTTATTTGTTTAATACAAATAACAATAAAGATAATGTCAGAATTTCATTCAACAACTATTTGTGCAGTACAAAAAGATGGTCACTTTGCGATGGCTGGAGATGGTCAAGTGACTATGGGAGAACAAGTCGTTATGAAAGGGACCGCACGTAAAGTACGCCGTATTTATGGTGGAAAAGTGGTCGTTGGGTTCGCTGGTAGTGTTGCCGATGCTTTTAATTTAGAAGGAAAATTCGAAGCTAAATTAAATGAGTTCAACGGTCATTTGCAACGCGCTGCTGTTGAGTTAGCTCAAGAGTGGCGTAAAGACCAAGCAATGCAAAAATTAGAAGCTCTATTAATCGTAATGAATGATAAAGAAATGTATTTAGTTTCTGGAACAGGAGAGGTGATTGCTCCTGACGATGGTATTTTAGCGATTGGTTCAGGTGGGAACTATGCATTAGCAGCAGCTCGTGCTTTAAAACAAGATGGGGCAGCAGAATTAACAGCTAAAGAAATTGCAGAAAAGGCATTACATGTTGCTGCTGATATTTGTGTATTTACGAATCATAATGTCATTGTCGAAGAAATGTAAAAAGGATAGAAGGAAGTAACAACTATGGAAAATCAAACACCTAGACAGTTAGTCGCAGAATTAGATCGTTATATTATTGGTCAAGAAGAAGCGAAACGTGCAGTAGCGATTGCTTTTCGTAATCGTTATCGTCGTCAACAATTACGTGAAGAATTACAAGATGAAGTAACACCTAAAAATATTTTAATGATCGGTTCTACTGGGATTGGGAAAACAGAAATTGCACGTCGTTTAGCTAAAATTACAAAAGCTCCTTTTGTAAAAGTAGAAGCAACAAAATTTACAGAAGTAGGCTATGTTGGACGCGATGTAGAATCAATGATTCGAGACTTAGTGGAAGTTTCTTATAAAATTGTCAAAGATGAAGCCTACGTTCATGTGAAACCAGAAGCGACAAAACGTGCGAATGAACGTTTAGTGGAAGCATTAGTACCTAATAAGAAAGCTCAAGAAGATGCTAACGCTAAAATGAATCAAGATTTTATGAATATGATGCAACAAATTCAACGTGGGAATTTTGATTTTAATTCTTTACAAGGGACAAAAGAAGAATCTATTCCTACAGAAATCAAACAAGAACGTGCTCAAGTTGCAGAACAATTAGATAAAGGATTGTTAGAAAATCGCACAGTAGAAGTAGATGTGTTACAACAAAGAGAAACTCCAGATAGTAATCCTACAGAAATGGCGTTAGGGATTGATTTAAGTGGGATGATGTCTAGCTTAATGCCAAAAAATTATGAACGTCGTACTCTAACTGTTAAAGAAGCACGTGAACGCTTTATTGATGAAGAATCAGAAAAATTAGTTAATACAGCAGATTTATCTGCAAAAGCGATTGAATTAGCAGAAAATATGGGAATTGTTTTTATTGATGAGTTTGATAAAATCACTTCTAAAAATAATCAAAACAATGGTCAAGTTTCTCGTGAAGGAGTCCAACGTGATATTTTACCAATTGTTGAAGGAAGCCAAGTAAAAACAAAACATGGGCTAATTAACACTGATCATATTTTATTTATTGCTTCTGGCGCTTTCCATTTCAGCAAACCAAGTGATTTAATCCCTGAATTACAAGGACGTTTCCCAATTCGTGTGGAATTAAAATCATTAACTAAAGAAGATTTTGTTCGTATCTTAATGGAACCAAAACATTCATTAATTGAACAATATGTAGCGTTATTAGCAACAGAAAATATCCAGGTGATTTTCACAAAAGAAGCCGTAGAAAAAATTGCAGAAATTGCTTATAACGTCAACGAAGAAACAGATAATATTGGTGCTCGTCGTTTGCATACTATTTTAGAAAAAGTATTAGAAGACTTATTATTCGAAGCTGCGGATATGGGAGCTGCTGAAATTACCATTACAGAACAATATGTTTTGGATAAAGTAGGCAATATTGCTCAAGATCGTGACTTAAGTCAATATATTTTATAGGAGTCAAAAAGATGGACTATGTATTAGAAAATGAAGACTTAAAAGTAATAATTTCTTCTCATGGCGCAGAATTACAAAGTGTCTATGATAAAAAAGCACAAAAAGAGTATCTTTGGCAAGGAGATGCAACGATTTGGGGCCGCAGAGCTCCAGTGCTTTTTCCTATTGTGGGACGATTAAAAGAAGGAAAATATAAGTATCAAGATACAGAATATATGATGCCTGGACACGGATTTGCTCGTGATTTAGAATTTCATGAATTATTACATGATACAACAGAAATTTGTTTTGAATTACATGATTCAGAACAAACAAAAGAAATGTATCCTTTTGCTTTTGTTTTACGCATTTTTTATCAACTAAAAGGAAGAGAGATTGCGGTCCGTTATGAAGTGTTTAATCCTGATAGTGAAGAAATACTGTGGTTTAGTATCGGTGGGCATCCTGCATTCCAAGTTCCAATGACAGAAGAAGGAGAATTTATCGATACCCATTTCTTTTTAGGAACAGATGAACCTGTCACTCAGCGTTTTATCCAAGGAGTATTGTTAACAAAAGAAAAAGAAGAACAACCAAAATTAGAGCGTGCGATTCATCGTAAAGATTTTGAGCAAGATGCTTGGATTTATGAAACAAAAAATTCCGTTACAGCTATCTTAAAGAGTCCTTATTCAACGATTCGTTTATCTTATCAAAACGCACCTTATCTTGGAGTTTGGTCACCAGCTGATAAGAAAGCACCTTTTGTTTGCTTAGAACCTTGGTGGGGAATTACAGATACAGAAGAAGCTAGTCAACTTTGGCCAGATAAATTAGGATTACATTCTCTTTTACCAAGACAAAAATGGGATACATCCTATCAATTAATTTTTGGTGAAAAATAAAATCGATTTCTGATTGTTTTTTTAATAAATTAAAAATCGTGATATTTTCTATAAGGAAGACGGGATTTGACCGTCTTCTTTTTTTATTTTTATTGACGAACCTTGTGATTTTCGATATAGTTTATATCAAGAATGACTCTTTATGAGATAGAGGTTGCATTAGGCGAAGAGTATCTTTTTTGAAGTATAGGGCTAATGAGAAAAAGAGAAAGGCGTCGATGCCGAAAGAAAAAGAGAGCCTATCTCGATTTTTCTTGGGGGTATGTTGAAGAAGCGTATCACTGTCCTTTTTAGGATGAGCTATCCATATACTGATAGAAATCATGAGTGAATGATTCACGTACAGTTTATCGCATGAAGGGCTGTTTTGAAAATTAAATATTTTGGAGGCTATGACTATGAGCGAAAACGATCATTCGATGCAGCGCGGGTTGAAAACTCGTCACTTGTCCATGATTGCTATCGGGGGTTCTATTGGAACGGGTCTTTTTGTAGCAAGTGGATCAGCAATTTCAACCGCTGGACCTGGAGGTGCTCTTGTTGCATACGGATTAATCGGATTATTAGTATTCTTTATGATGACTTCTTTAGGAGAAATGGCAACTTATATGCCAGTATCAGGATCATTTAGTACGTATGCGACAAAATTTGTCGATCCAGCGTTTGGATTTGCTTTAGGATGGAACTATTGGTTTAACTGGGCGATTACTTTAGCGGTAGATATCAGTACTTCAGCAATTATTATGGAATACTGGTTCCCAGATGTCCCAGGGTGGATTTTTAGTATCATTTTCTTTGTCCTAATTTTCTTGATGAACTTAGCATCTGTAGAGTTATTTGGTGAAGCTGAGTTTTGGTTCTCAATGATTAAAGTAATTACTGTAATTTGCTTTATTGGAGTTGGGTTATTAACCGTAACAGGAATCTTAGGTGGTCATGCGGATGGATTAATGAACTTTACAAAAGGAGATGCTCCTTTTGTTGGGGGATTACCAACGATTGTTAGTGTGTTTGTAGTAGCAGGATTTTCTTTCCAAGGGGTCGAAATGATTGGGATTACTGCTGGTGAATCTGCCAACCCAGAAAAATCGATTCCAAAAGCGATTAAACAAGTATTTTGGCGTATTTTGCTATTCTACTTAGTATCAATTTTCATTATTGGTTTGATTATTCCTTATACTTCACCAAACTTATTAGGAAGCGATGCGACAGATATCGCAATCAGTCCATTTACATTAGTTTTCCAACGTGCAGGGTTAGCTGCGGCAGCTAGTGTGATGAATGCAGTAATTTTAACTTCTGTATTATCTGCTGGAAATTCTGGATTATATGCAGGGGCTCGTATGCTATGTGCGATGGCACAAAGTGGACAAGCACCAAAAGCATTCCAAAAAATTAATCGTCGTGGAATCCCAGTAAATGCTTTATTATTAACTGCTGCTGTAGGTGGTTTAGCATTTATTACTTCTTTCATGGGAGACAAGATTTATAACTTCTTATTAAGCGCATCTGGATTAACTGGATTTATTGCTTGGTTTGGGGTTGCTGTATCTCATTACCGTTTCCGTCGTGCATTTATTAAACAAGGACATGACATCAGTGAATTAAAATATAAATCAAAATGGTTCCCATTTGGGCCAATCTTTGCCATTATTATGTGTATTGCCGTAATTGTGGGACAAGATATTCCAGGGTTCATTAATGGAAATTGGGATGAATTAATTGTAACTTATATGAGTTTACCTTTATTCTTTATCCTATTCTTCTATTACAAATGGAAACATAAAACACATCTAATTCCATTAGATGAAGTAGATTTAACTTATCATGAAGAATAAAAAAAGGAGCTTTGGCTCCTTTTTTTGCGTTTATTAGAGGAAGACTTTTTACTCATCCTATGCTATTATCAAAAATAGAATAAAAGACAAACTTGGAAAGAAAAGGAAAAACTATGAAGAAATTTAAATGTATGGCTACTTGTGCCAGTGGATTAGAAGCGTTAGTAGGAAAAGAACTACGCGCGATGGGCATTGAATGTCAGTTAGAAAATGGTCATGCTCTTTTTATGGGAACAATGGAAGATATCGCCAAAGCGAGTCTATGGCTTCGTACTGCTGACCGAATCAAAATTATTGTAGCTCAATTCCCAGCTACAACGTTTACACAATTATTTGACTATACAGCAGCGATTCCTTGGGAAAAATTATTACCTTTAGATGCAAATATTCATGTCACAGGAAAATCAGTGAAATCTACGTTATTTAGTGTTCCTGATTGTCAATCCATTACAAAAAAAGCAATCGTTCAACGTCTAAGTAATTATTATCATCGTTATGGACGTTTACCAGAATCAGGAGCAAAATTCCCAGTAGAGGTTGCTTTGTTAAAGGATAAAGTGACATTGAGTTTAGATACAACAGGGGATAGCTTCTTCAAACGTGGATATCGGACAGAAAAGGGAGGAGCCCCACTAAAAGAAACGTTAGCTGCTGCTCTTGTTTCTTTAACGAATTGGCGTCCAGATCGTCCTTTTGTTGATCCAACATGTGGTTCAGGAACGATTTGTATTGAGGCTGCGATGATGGCATTAAATATTGCTCCAGGACTACATCGCAAATTTTTATGTGAAGACTGGCCATGGGTAGAAGAAGAAATCTTTGCGAATGCTCGTCAAGAAGCGAAAGCTGCCATTCGATGGGATCAATCTTTACAAATTTTTGGTAGTGATATTGATCATCGTTTAGTAGAAATTGCGAAAGATAATGCGAAAAAAGCAGGAGTAGCCGATTATATCGAATTTAAACAAATGCGTTTACAAGACTTCCATACCGACCAACAATATGGAGTAATTGTGAGCAATCCCCCTTATGGAGAACGTTTAAATGATAAAGAAGAAGTAGAACAATTATATAAAGAAATGGGAGAAGTATTCCGCCCATTAAAAACTTGGAGTAAGTATATTTTAACTAGTGATCTGAATTTTGAAGCTTATTATGGGGAAAAGGCAACGAAAAAACGTAAACTATACAATGGAGCATTAAGAACAGACTACTTCCAATATTGGGGAGAACGTCCACCAAAACCCAAAAGAAAATAAGAGGAGAAAAGGAGAATAAAAATGAAAAAGAGTTTAGTGGCGATTGGAGTTACTTTAGCTTGTATTGGAGGGTTATTTGTCCCTGCAAAAGAAGTGTTATCAGAACATAAAAAGAATAAAAAAAGCCAATCTTAAAGATTGGCTTTTTCTTATGCTTCACTTTTGGCTTTTTTTGGTAGGACTAAGTTTAATACAATACCAATGACCGTAGCTAAGGCCATTCCAGAAAGAGAGAATGAACCAATTTGGAAGGTTAATCCACCAATTCCGATAATTAAAATGGCTGAAGCAATGATTAAGTTACGTTTTTCGTTAAAATCAATTTGTTTTTCAATTAAGATGCGTAGTCCACTAGCTGCAATAACACCAAAGAGAATGAAGCTAATTCCACCAATGACTGGATTTGGAATACTTTGAATCACAGCTGTTACTTTTCCACAAAATCCTAATAAAACGGCAAAGATAGCTGCACCGGCAATAACGTAGACACTATGAACTTTTGTAATCGTCATTACACCAATATTTTCTCCATAACTTGTTACTGGAGGAGCTCCTACAAGAGAAGCTGTAATTTGTGCTAATCCATCTCCTAATAAGGTTTTATCTAAGCCTGGTTCATCATAGAAATCACGCTTTGTAATTTGGTTTAATACCATTAAATGACCAATATGTTCTGTCATTGTAACAAAAGCGATAGGAGTCATCGTCGTAATCGCAGCTAAATAAAATTTTGGCTCATAGTTAACAAAAGGTACATGTAGATTAGGGACCTTAAACCAAGGTGCATCTAAAATAGGTTGGAAATCCACTAAACCAAATAGCACCGCAGCAATATATCCAGTAACGATTCCTAATAAGATAGGAATTAAACTGAAAAATCCTTTCATATACATATTAAAGAAAATTACTGCAGCTAATGTAATTAGAGCCACACAAATATATTTAATATCATAAGTTTGTGTCCCATGGACGGTACGATACATCGCGTTACTACAAGCATTCCCTGCTAGACCTAATCCAATGACCATAACTACTGGACCAACTACAATTGGCGGTAAAATACGATGGATCCAGTTGCTTCCTAAGCGATGAACAATCAGTGAAACAATGATATAGACACATCCTGTCGTTAAACCACCAAGAGCTACTGCTTTAAATCCGTAGCTTTTCATCAAAAATTGCATGGCAGTAATAAAAGCAAAACTACTTCCCATATAAGCTGGGATTTTTCCTTTGGTTACTAACAAATGAACAATCGTTCCTAATCCAGAACTAAATAATGCAATGGCTGGATCAATTCCAACTAGTAATGGAACGAGCACAGTTGCTCCAAACATGGTAAATAAATGTTGTAGACTTAAACCAATTCCTAGCCAAAAAGGTGGACGCTCATGAATGTCTAGAACCACCTCTGGATTACGAAATACTTCTTTTTTTTCCATAGAATTCCTCCTGGCACGACCCCAAAAGAAAAAGGACATAAGGAATCCCTTATGTCCAATGATAGTATCTTTTCTACAGTTTTATCTCTGTATTTTATATCGAACTCTACCTTATCAGCCTCACAGGACTCATTTAAAGGGACGTGTATTTTTATTTTTAAAATATTTTACTCGTTTTTATCTAAAAAATCAATCTCTAAATGAGAAATTCCAAAAAGTAAAATTATCGTTGATAAATTGTAAAGATAATGCAAAGAAAAACAAGTATAGTTTTAAGATTTTCTTTATATAATAAATGAGGATTTATTAAAGAAAAGAGGAGATATTCATGAAAAAAGGGTATTATGGTCTTTTTCTGGCGGCTGTAGCAGGCTTTTTTGGAATGACACATTCTGTTCAGGCGAGTACAGAAGATTTTGGACCGAAAATTAGTCACAAAGCATATCTTTCCGTAGTGGAGAATAATTATTCTCGCTTAGGAGATAAAAATGGAAAAATAAAAGGGTCAACTAATGATTACTATCAACAAACTTTAAAAACCGATGGATATTATAATCATGTAAATGGTCATCGCTATTATTCAGCTTATAACAATAAAGATAAATGGGTAGGTTATATTGATGCTAAAGCAGTAAAAGAAGCGAATAGTTCCTGGGGCGTAGGATATTCCACAAAACAATATGGAAGTTACACAAGAAAAGATTGGAGTATTTATGATAACAAGTCCTTTAAAGAAAGCGATAATTTATTAAAAAAAGGAAATAAAACTTACCAAGTTAAACGATACTATTATCACTTTAATGGGAATATGTACTTATCTTTATATGATAAAAACAATCAGTGGGTTGGTTATATTAATAAAAAAGCAGGGGGATTAACAAATTCTCCGTGGGGAACAAAATTTAAAGGAGAAAAACCCATTTCTTTAAATAAAAATTACCCAATTTATAACAATAAAAATTTCCATGAAGTCGCTACAGGAGATAAATATAAAAATAAACTTGTAAGAACTATGGGATATTATAACCATTTTAATGGAAGAAGATACTATAGTATGGAAGTTAATGGAGATTGGATAGGTTATACAAATTCTGATGGAACAGTAAATAAAAAAACGAATGGTGTATATCAATTTGTTTTAGATGCAGCTCATGAAATCCAAAAGAAATTTGGAGCAAACTTGATTAGTGGCTATCGTGAAGGAGATATTGATTACTATGGTACAGGTCATGGTAATGGATTAGCTGTCGATTTAAGTGTAGGAACTGCAGAAAAGAAAAATGATCCTGTTTGGAAGAAAAATAATGCCATGCGTCAATATGCATTAGAACATTATGGAAATGAAACAGAATATATCATTACTAACAATAGTGTATTAGGAGATCAACATGGTTGGAATCCAACAGACTATTTAGCAGCGATTGGTAGCAACGCCTATAAAGATCCAACACAAAGTCACCGCAACCATATGTGCTGGCACTTCAATCGTCCACAAGATATTTTTGATTTCTAATATAAAGCATCATTTAAAAATCAATTAGGAGTTTACATACAAAGAAAGACACGCATTGCGTGTCTTTTTTATTCTTTGATTAAATTCCAATGTTTTAATTCGTTAATCGCATCGACAAAATCTTCGTTATCTTCCCAATCACTAGCAGCGATTTCTTTTAATTGCTCTGCGGAAAGAGGAGCATACTCTACTAATTCTGTATATAATTTTTTGGCATTTTCACTCAATGGAGGTAAATGACGTTCATTTTGTTTTACTAAAGTATACATACAAAATCCCTACTTTCTTTGATTTTTATTCATTATACCTAATTTTACCAAGAATTGCGATGAATTTATGAAGGAAATACAATTTTATTTTTTAGAAAAAGTCAAATATAAAGGTAAAAATTTTGAGCAAAATTTTCTTATCCTTTTCTTATTTGTGATATAATCTGTAGTCGGAATCAAATAATATAAAGAAAAGAGGAATGAGTATGTTTCTAGCATGGAAAGAAATTAAACATGCCAAAGGAAGATATGCGTTAATCACAGGAGTAATTTTCTTGATTGCTTTTCTTGTCTTCTTTTTAAGCGGACTTGCTTATGGATTAGCACAAGAAGGTAGAATGGCAGTAGATAACTGGAAAGCAAATGCTGTGATTTTAACCAAAGATGCCAATGATAATTTAAGTGCATCTCAATTTGATAAAGAGGATATAAATGGTGTAACAGCAAAAGAAAAAGCAACTTTATTACAAGGAGCAAGTGTTATCCAAGTCAAAAATGATAGTGATAAAAAAGATAACATTATGATGTTTGGGATTAACAAAGATCAATTTTTAGCTCCAAAAATTAGTAAAGGAGAAATGTTCCAAAATAATAAAGAAGTAGTCATTGATGAATCATTAGCCAAACAAAAAGGATTTGCGATTGGGGATAAAGTATTATTCACTGGTTATGATACACCAATGAAAGTGGTAGGGATGACAAAAGGCAATATGTTTAATATGGCGCCTACAGTTTATATGTCAGAAAAAGCCTTTCAAAATGTACGTCAAACTCCCGTACCAATGCAAAAAAATGTGAATGCGATTATTGTTCGTGCAAAAGATGGTAATTTAGATAATGTGAAAGTGAAAAATAAAAAATTGGAAGTTATTCCAACGAAAGAATTTATTGATCACTTGCCAGGATACAAAGCCCAAGTAATGACATTTAGCTTTATGATTGGCTTTTTAATTTTAATTGCTGCGATTGTTGTAGGAATTTTCATTTATGTATTAACAATGCAAAAGAAACAAATCTTTGGTGTAATGAAAGTTCAAGGAATTCCAACTTCCTTTATTGCTAAATCTGTCGTAATGCAAACTTTCATTTTAGGAGTCATTGGAGTCGTTATTGGTTTTGTAGCAACGATTGGTGTAAGTTTATTATTACCAGCAGCTGTTCCATTCCAATTAAATGTTCCATTAATGATTGTTATTGCAATCTTAATGATTATTATTGCAGTATTAGGTTCAATTTTCTCTGTCCGTTCGATTGCTAAAATTGATCCATTACAAGCATTGAATTAAGGAGGATGAATGTATGTCAACAATTGAATTAAAACAAGTAAGTAAACAATTTTATGATGGAGACACCGTCATCCAATCTTTAAAACCCACTGATTTTTCAGCAGATAATGGAGAATTTATCGCTGTGATTGGTCCTTCTGGTTCAGGAAAAAGTACGTTCTTAACCATTGTTGGTGGATTACAAACACCAACAGAAGGAGAAGTGATTATTAATGGAACTTCTTTCCAAAGTCTAAGTGAGAAGAAACGTTCTAAATTGCGTTTTGAAAACATCGGTTTTATTTTACAAAGCTCAAATTTAGTACCATTTTTAACCATTTATGATCAATTTGTTTTGATGGATAAAGTAGCAAAGAAAAAAACGGATCCAAAGCAATTAGAAGAGTTATTAACTCAACTAGAAATTGCTCATTTACAAAAAAAATATCCAGAAGAAATTTCTGGTGGGGAACGTCAACGTGTTGCGATTGCTAAGGCGTTATATCATAACCCAAGTGTAATTTTAGCGGATGAACCAACCGCAAGTTTAGACTCTAAACGTGCGTTTGAAGTAGCAAATTTACTAGCAAAAGAAACTCATGAGAAAAATAAAACAACGATTATGGTTACTCATGATACACGTTTAATTGATTTATGCGACAAAGTCTATATGATGAAAGATGGCGTATTAACGTTACAAGAAAAAGAAGCATAAAGAAGCATAGAGAGAAGAGCCTTGTTTATAACAACAAGGTTCTTTTTTTGTATTCGTTTTCACTTTATTACTGAATTTTTATCAATCTTTGTTATAATAAAGGTGAAAGGATAGTTTTCCTTTTTAAATGAATCTTAGGAAGGAGAGTTATCTTCTTAGAGATAACAACAAAAGTTATGGAACATAAAACAGAACAAGAAGCACAATTTTTCCAATTGTTAAAAGAAGCTGCTTTATTAAAAGAAGCTTATTATTTAGCAGATTGGGACACACAAACAGGAATGCCAGAAAAAGCAAATGAATACCGTGGAGAATTAGAAGGTTACTTAAACGAGTTAATCTTTGAAAAAGAAAACGGAAAAGAAATGGCTCACTGGATTGAATATTTTACTGAACATCCAGAAGACTTATCTGAATTTGGTCAAAAAGTCTTTAAAAAAGTTAAAGAAGAGTTTACTCGTAATCATACGATTCCTGCTGATGAATGGGCACATTATACAAAATTAGTCGCTCAATCACATGCTATTTGGGTCGAAGCGCGTGAAAAACAAGATTATCAAATTTTAGAACCAGTCTTAGAAGAAATGGTAGATTGTGTTCGTAAATTTATTCCGTTATGGCGTCAGGATGAAAAGACTCCTTATGATGTTTTATTGAATCAAAATGAACCAGGAATGACTACTGAAAAATTGGATGCTTTGTTTGCGGAAGTGCGCGATGGAATTATTGAAATTCGCCAACGTCTAGAAAAAGAAGGAACAGCTCCTGAACGTGATTTCTTATATCGTTTCGTTCCAAAAGAACAACAAGAACGCTTCTCAAGAAAAGTGGCAGCTCAATTGGGATATGATTTTGATAAAGGAAGATTAGATGACACGGTTCATCCATTCATGCAAGAATTAAATCGTTGTGATGCTCGTATTGCGACACGTTGGAATGAACATGATGTAATGTTTGCGGTATTAGGAATTATGCACGAAGCAGGACATGGTACTTATGAACAACATATTGATGCTAAATATGACTACACACCATTTGCTGGTGGGGTTTCTGCTGGAATGCATGAAGGACAATCTCTATTTAATGAATTAGTAATCGGTTCAAACTTAGAGTTTTGGCGTCAAGTATATCCATTCTTCCAAGAATGTACCGAAGGAGCTTTTGATGATATCGATGTAGAAACATTCTATAAAGCATTGAAATATTCTCAATCTAGCTTAATCCGTATTGAAGCTGATTCTTTAACTTATCCTTTACATGTTATTATTCGTTATGAAATTGAAAAAGCATTGTTTAACGATAATTTACCAGTGAAGGATTTAGCAAAAGTATGGAACGAAAAATATGAAGAGTATTTAGGAGTTCGTCCAGATAACGATACAGATGGGGTCTTACAAGATGTACATTGGCCTACAGGTTTATTTGGTTACTTCCCATCTTATGCTTTAGGATTCATGTATGCGACTCAATTGTATTATGCAATGAGTAAAGATTTCTCTATGGATGAAGCCTTCGCAGAAGGACGTTTAGATGCACCAAGTCAATGGTTAAAAGAACATATTCATCGTTTCGGTGGATCAAAATCACCAAGTGAGTTGATTATGGATGCGACTGGCGAATCATTGAATGCGAAATACTTATTACAATTCTTAAAACAAGTCTACTATCCAGTATATGGAATTGAAGAATAAAAGAGAAATAAAAAAGAACCACTTTATTGTGGTTCTTTTTTTGTGTCTTCTCCTGTATATTTTCCAGTATGCAAACGAAGGTTCGCATTTTTAATGCGCTCTGGAGTAGGAGGCTGAATATCTTCCAATTCATAAGGAATGCCTAATTGATCCCATTTAAATTTACCCATTGTATGATAAGGAAGAACTTCGATTCTTTCTACATTATTTAAAGTGTCAATAAAGACATGTAGACGATCTAAATATTCATCTTTATCAGACCATTCTGGTAATAAAACATGGCGAATCCAAACTGGTTGATTCACTTCCGATAGATAAGTGGCCATTTCTAAGATCGGTTCATTTTCACATTTTGTTAATTCTAGATGGACTTTAGGATCAATATGTTTTAAATCCAATAAAATTAAATCTGTATATTCTAGTAATTCATTAAATTGAGAAAAGAAAGGATCTTTTTTAGTAAAAGGTTGACCACAAGTATCTAAACAAGTATGGATTCCACGTTTTTTCGCTTCTTTAAATAATTCAATGAGGAAAGGAAGTTGTAATAAAGGTTCGCCTCCGCTTACAGTGATTCCACCATTTTCTCCCCAATAAGGACGATAGCGTTCTGCTTTATCTAATAATTCCTTTGCTGTGTATTCTTTTTCTTTTCCTGTACGTAATTTCCAAGTATCTGGATTATGACAGAATTTGCAACGCATACGACATCCTTGGGTAAAAATGACGAAACGAATACCTGGTCCATCGACCGTACCAAAATTTTCTGTTGAATGTATAATTCCTTTTGTTTCCATAAGCGATACTCCTATAAAAGAAATAAGGCTGGAGCAACCAGCCTTATTCCAACTCATTGATTGATATTATAAACGATCATGTGCAGTACGAGCAATAACGTCTGCTTGTTGTTCTGGTGTTAAATCACGGAATTTAACAGCGTAACCAGATACACGAATCGTTAAGTTTGGATATTTTTCTGGATGAGCTTGTGCGTCTAATAGTAAATCAGTTGTAAATACGTTTACGTTTAAGTGGTAAGCTCCTTGATCGAAGTAGCCATCCATAACTTGACGTAAGTTATCTACACGCATGTCTTCATCTTTTCCTAAGCCACTAGGGTTAATCGTTTGTGTATTAGAAATACCATCTAAAGCACAGCAATAAGATAAACGAGCTGTAGAGTTTAATGAAGCTAATAAGCCGTTTAATTCTCCTAAGAATTTACCATCTTTGTAAGAAGGGTTAGCTCCTGGAGCTAAAGGTTTACCAGCACGACGTCCGTCTGGAGTGTTACCTGTTGCTTTTCCGTATACTACGTTAGAAGTAATCGTTAAGATTGATGTTGTAGGTGTAGCATCACGGTAAGTATGTTGACGTTTGATTTGATCCATGAAGTATTCAATGATCCAGTTTGCCATTGCATCTGCTTCTTCATTGTCATTTCCGTAAGTAGGGAATGCGTTTTGTGGTTCATAGTCAACTGCTAAACCATCTTCATCACGAATTACTTTAACGTTTCCGTATTTAATAGCCATGATAGAGTCAGCAGCGTGAGAAAGTCCAGCAATACCTGTTGCGAATGTACGTTTCAAATGAGTATCCATTAAGGCAGTTTGTGGAGCTTCATACGCATATTTATCATGCATGTAGTGAATGATATTTAATGTATTTACATATAATTCTGCTAACCAATCTAAGATGTCTTTGTAGTGCATCATAAATTCGTCAAAGTCTAGAGTATCTCCTGTCATTGGACGGAAGCGTGGAGCAACTTGCATCTTCGTATTTTCATCAACCCCACCGTTGATAGCGTATAATACTGCTTTCGCTAAGTTTGCACGAGCACCGAAGAATTGCATATCTTTACCCATAACTGTACCAGATACGCAGCAAGCAATAGCGCAGTCGTCTGAACCCCAGTTTGTACGTAATAAATCATCATTTTCAAATTGAACAGATGAAGTATCTTTTGCGACTTTAGCAGCAAAAGTACGGAAGTTCAATGGTAATTGTGATGAATATAAAATTGTTAAGTTTGGTTCAGGAGATGGTCCCATGTTATATAGTGTATGTAAGAAACGGAAGTCATTTTTTGTAACTAAAGAACGACCAGTTAAGCTCATACCAGCAATAGATAAAGTAGCCCAAATAGGGTAACCAGAGAATAATTGGTTGTAATCTGGTGTACGAGCGAATTTAACCATACGTAATTTTAATACGAAATGGTCGATTAATTCTTGTGCTTCTTTTTCATCGATAATACCACGATCTAAGTCACGTTGAATATAAATATCTAAGAATGCAGAAATACGACCAACAGACATTGCGGCACCATTTTGTGATTTAATCGCAGCTAAATATCCGAAGTATAACCATTGGATTGCTTCTTGTGCTGTAGCTGCTGGACGAGAAATATCGAAACCATAAGAAGCAGCCATTTCTTTCATGTCTTTTAAGGCGCGAATTTGTTCAGATACTTCTTCACGTAGACGAATTACATCGTCAGTCATTGTTTTATAACCAATTAATGATTTATCTTTTTCTTTTTCTTCAATTAAACGATCAATACCGTAAAGAGCGACACGACGGTAGTCACCGATAATACGGCCACGACCATAGGCATCAGGTAAACCAGTGATGATTTTATTTTTACGAGCCATTCTCATTTCAGGAGTGTAGGCATCAAATACACCTTGGTTATGTGTTTTACGCCAATCAGTGAAGATTTTTGTCATTTCTTCATCAGATTCATATCCATTTGCTTCTAAAGCAGTATTAGCCATACGAATACCACCAAATGGCATGAATGCTTGTTTTAAAGGTTCATCAGTTTGTAGACCAACAATTTTTTCTTCTTCTTTAATTAAGTATCCAGGACCATAAGCAGTAATTGTAGCTGGAATATCGTTATCCATGTTGTATACACCGTTATTTTGGTGTTCAATTTCTTGTAATTCTTGTAAACGATTCCATAATTTGTTTGTACTTTCAGTAGGGCCTTCTAAGAAAGAATCGTCCCCTGTGTATTCTGTGTAGTTATCTTGAATGAAAGCTCGAGTATCAATATGTTTTTTCCATGCATCACCATGGAAGCCTTCCCATTCTTTATATTCCATAATATTCACCTCTGATGTGCTTCATTTAATCGCGTCATCTCTGACATCCTTAGTTTATCACAAAGATTTTGGGGAGAAGAACTGTATTTAATAAAAAATAAAGAAAGAAACATTAAATTTATCAAAAAAATAGTAGTTTTAGCATAAAAAATGAAATCGTTTCCAAAAATATATACAATATTGTATAAAGTTTGTGAAAAAAATTTATTATTTTTTTAAGTTTTCTTAAGTTAGGAAGAGATAAAGAGAGTTCGCACAATGAATCAAGAATTGCTATAATGAAAATAATCCATTTTTTCTTTGGTTAGGAGGAAATAATGAAGAAAGAAAGAAATTATTGGAAAATCGCCTTTTGGACACTTGTTGGAATTCTTTTCTTAGGAGGAGGAATTGTGAGCTGGAAACTCTTTGCTCCAAGTCCAGAGCATGTTTCAAAAGAAGAACAGACGGAAATTCAAAAAGCCGAGAAAAAAGAACAAGTGCCAATTCAAATTTCTTTAACAGGAAATGAAGTAGAAACGATGGTTAACGAGGCATTAAATACAAAAGAAAATCAAAAAACGAGCTATGATTTTGTTTTACAAAAAAAAGAAGCCTTATTACAAATGAAAACAAAATTATTAGGTTTATCTGTCGAAATTATTGCTAAGGTGCAACCAGTAGTAATGGAAAATGGAGATTTGAAATTAAAAATTAATGAATTGGGCTGTGGAGAATTACTTCATTTCCCAACAAAATTTTTATTAAGAGAAATCAAAAGAAATGAAATCTTACCAGAATGGATTGAAGTATTACCGGATGAAAAAGCATTTGAACTTCATTTTGCAGAAAGTCCATTTAGTAATTATGGTCATTTAAAAGTAGAAACTATCGATTTAAATCGAGATGTTTATCAATTTACTTTTGATTTAAATATGAAAAAAATGTTGCAAAATTCATAAATAAGAAATCTAAGGAGGAAAAAGAATGGGGAAAATTCAATGGTTTCCAGGACACATGGCCAAAGCGCGCCGTGAAGTAATTGAAAAACTAAAATTAGTCGATATTGTAATTGAAGTAGTGGATGCTCGATTACCAAAATCAAGTCAAAATCCAATGTTAGATAAAATTATTCAACAAAAACCACGTTTAGTTTTATTAAACAAAGCAGATTTGGCAGATCCAGAAGAAACAAAAAAATGGCAAGCACATTTTGAAGCACAAGGAATGGCTTGTCTAGCAATTAATGCCCAAGAAGGAAAAGGAATTAAACAAATTACACCGACTTGTGAAAAAGTACTAGCAGATAAAATCCAACGTCGCCGTGAAAAAGGAATGAAAGATAAAGCGATTCGAGCAATGATTATTGGAATTCCTAATGTTGGAAAATCAACAGTATTAAATCGTTTGATTCGTAAAAATGTGGCTAAAACAGGAAATAAACCAGGAGTAACAAAAGCACAACAATGGTTGAAAATTGATAAAAAGTTAGAATTGTTGGACACACCAGGAATTTTATGGCCAAAATTTGAAGAGGAAGAAACAGGATATAAATTGGCACTAACTGGAGCAATTAAAGACGATTTACTTCATTTTGATGATATTGCTTTATTTGGGTTAGAATTTTTTGATCGTCATTATCATGAAGCGTTATGGAAACGCTATGCCTTTATTCCAGAAGAAGATCGTACCTTACCTTATCCAGAATTATTGATGTTGATGACGGAAAAACGAGGATTCCGTGACGATTATGAACGAATGAGTAAACAATTTATTCAAGATGTGCGTACCAATAAATTAGGACGTTACACGTTAGATTGGGTTGAGGAAAATGAAAACGATTAAAGAAGTAAAAGAATATTTAGCTCAATGTACTTCTTTAGACGATCCAGAGCTTATCCTTTTCAAAGAAGATCAAAGAAAAGGAGTACAACAAGAATTACAGCGTTTTTATAAACGTTGGCAAAAAAGAGAAGAACAGCATCAAAAATTTTTAGAGCGACAAAAATATGAGCGTTCGTTACGCACGCAAGGGTATACAAAAATTGCGGGAATTGATGAAGTAGGGCGTGGACCTTTAGCTGGACCTGTCGTTGCGGCTGCAGTCATTTTACCAGAAGACTGTACAATTGAAGAATTAAATGATTCAAAACAATTATCAGAAAAGAAAAGAGAAGAGCTGTTTTTAGCGATTCAAAAAGAAGCGATTGGAATTGGCGTTGGTATTTGTAGTCCAGAAGAAATTGATGAATATAATATTTACGAAGCAACAAAAATTGCTATGCAGCGAGCTATTGCTCAATTAAAAGAGCAGCCTGATTGTCTTCTATTAGACGCGATGGAATTGCCTTTAGAAATTCCTCAACAAAGTCTGATTAAAGGAGATGCAAAAAGCATTTCCATTGCCGCAGCAAGTATTGTTGCCAAATGTATTCGTGATGGACAGATGAAAGAATATGCCAAAGAATATCCTTATTATGATTTTGAACATAATATGGGCTATGGTACGAAAAATCATTTAAAAGGATTAGAAAATCATGGGATTTGTGATTTACATCGCAAATCTTTTGAACCTATTAAATCAATGGTAGAGAAAGGATAGGAAGATTAATTCCTATCCTTTTTTGTATCAATTTAATGAGGTGAATCATTATGCAAGATATGGAAGAAGAAAAAGCAATTCTTTTAGGATTAAGAGAACAAAAAGGATGGGGCAATCGTCGTTGCCACCGATTATTAGATCATTGGGAAGAGGCTGAAACGAAATCTTCTTTTTTAGAATGGGTGATAGAAGAAGGAGAAAAAGAAAATATCGAAAGAGAAGGAATTGAAAAGGTAATAAAAAATCTCGCTTTTTGGCAACGTATTATAATAGAAGAAAAACCAATTTATTATCGAGAAGAGGAATATCCTTCCTTATTAAAAGAGATTTATAATCCACCTTTATTTTTATTTTGGCAAGGAAAGATAGAACTATTACAAAAACCAAGTCTAGCATTTATTGGTAGTCGCAAGATGCAAAAAGAAGCACAACAACAAGTCACACAATTTGTCCAAGGATTGAAAGAAGAGTATGTTATTGTAAGTGGGTTAGCTAGAGGAGTGGATGCTGAAAGTCAATTTCAAGCTCTTAAACATAAGGGTTCAACCATTGCCGTTTTAGGAAATGGATTGGATTATTATTATCCAAAAGAAAATCAAGCACTACAACAAATTATCGCCAAAAAAGGATTACTTCTTAGTGAATATCGAAAAGGAACAGCACCAAAAAAATATCATTTTCCTGCACGAAATCGAATCATTGCTGGACTTTGTCAAGGTATTATTGTCATCCAAGCCGGCGAAAAGAGTGGTACTTTTATTACGGCAAAAATTGGATTAGAAGAGGGAAGAGAAGTTTTTGTTCTACCAGGAAGCACTATAGAACATGCTTATGATGGTAGTTATTCTTTATTGCGAGAAGGAGCAGAATTAGTTTGGCAACCAGACCAAATTTACGAAAGCTTAACGTTTTGGCGTTAGAAAAAGATTGACAAAAGCTAAATGTAAATGTTAAAAGTAATAATGATTATATTAAGGGAGGACTTAGTTTGGCGTATAAATATTTAGTGATCGTAGAATCTCCAGCAAAAGCAAAGACTATTGAAAAGTATTTAGGGAAAAATTATAAAGTAATCGCAAGTAAAGGACATGTTCGTGACTTGCCAAAAAGTAAAATGGGAATTGAAATCGAAAATGATGAACATTTCATTCCACAATATATTACGATTCGTGGACAAGGAGAAACCATTAAAGAAATTCGTAAATTAGCAAAAAAAGCAGAAAAAGTATATTTGGCTTCCGACCCGGACCGTGAGGGAGAAGCGATTGCTTGGCATTTAGCTCATTTATTAAACCTAGATGTCCAAGATAAAAATCGTGTAGTATTCAACGAAATTACCAAAGATGCGGTAAAAGAAGCATTTAAAAATCCACGTAGTATCGATAAACGTTTATTTGATGCGCAACAAGCACGTCGTGTATTGGACCGTTTGGTAGGATATTCTATTAGTCCAATGTTATGGCAAAAAGTTAAAAAAGGGTTAAGTGCCGGACGAGTTCAATCCGTTGCCTTAAAACTAATTATCGATCGTGAAGAAGAAATTAAACAATTCCAACCTGAAGAATATTGGGAAATCACTGGACAATTTATGAAAAAACGTAAAAAATTCGAAGGTCATTTCCATGGTGTAAATCATAAAAAAGTCAAATTACGTAGTAAAGAAGAATGTGACGCAATTTTAGAGCGATTAAAAGGAAAAGAGTTTGTGGTAACTAAAGTAGAGAAAAAACAACGCCAACGTAAAGCGCCAAAACCATTTACTACGAGTACATTACAACAAGAAGCCGCAAATAAATTAAACTTCCGTACAAGAAAAACAATGATGGTGGCCCAACAACTTTATGAAGGAATCTCTTTAGGTCGTAAAGGAACTGTAGGGTTAATTACTTATATGCGTACTGACTCAACGCGTATTTCTAATGTGGCAAAAGATGAAGCAAGTCAATTCATCCAAGAAAACTTTGGAGAAAACTATGCTAGTCATAAACCATCTCAAGTGAAAAATAGTAAAGGGGCACAAGATGCCCACGAAGCAATTCGTCCTTCAAGTGTGGAACGTACTCCAGAAAGCTTAGAAGCTTATTTAGATAAAGATCAATTGAAATTATATCGTTTGATTTGGAACCGCTTTGTAGCTAGTCAAATGACACCGATGGTTTTAGATACAATGCGTGTAGAATTAGATCAAAATGATGTTCAATTTATCGCTAATGGATCAGAAGTCATCTTTGATGGCTATAGTCGTGTTTATCCATCTGATACAAAAAAAGAAAAACAATTGCCATTACTAGAAGAAGGAGAAAAAGTGCAATCTGTACAAATTGAAGCTACTCAGCACTTTACAAATCCACCAGCACGCTTTAGTGAACCAACGATGATTAAAACGTTAGAAGAAAACGGTGTTGGTCGTCCATCTACCTATGCACCAACCTTACAAACGATTCAATCTCGTTATTATGTGAAATTGGATAATAAACGTTTTGAACCAACAGAATTAGGGGAAATTGTTGATGATATTATGGAAACTTATTTCCCACAAATCGTTGATGTGAAATTTACCGCTGAAATGGAAAATCAACTGGATAAAGTAGCCGAAGGAGAAGAAGATTGGCAAGAAGTCATTCATGAATTCTATGTTCCATTTAAAAAAGAATTAACGACCGCAGAAAAAGAATTAGAAAAAGTCCAAATTAAAGATGAGCCTGCTGGCTTTGATTGTGAAGAATGTGGTAGTCCAATGGTAATCAAAATGGGACGCTTTGGTAAGTTTTATGCGTGTAGTAACTTCCCAGAATGTCATAATACAAAAGCCATTGTCAAAGAAATCGGTGTGACTTGTCCAGAATGTCATCAAGGTCATGTTATTGAAAGAAAAACAAAGAAAAATCGTGTTTTCTATGGTTGTGACCGCTATCCAGAGTGTGAGTTTTTATCTTGGGATAAACCGATTGCTCGTAGTTGTCCAAAATGTGGCCATTATTTAGTAGAGAAAAAAGTAAAAGGTGGTAAACAAGTTCAATGTAGCCACTGTGATTATAAAGAAGAAATTCAAAAGTAAGTGAAACGAGGGAAAAATAGAATGGAAAAACCAATCGTAACGGTTATTGGGGCAGGTTTAGCAGGAAGTGAAGCTGCCTTTCAAGCAGCAGAACAAGGAGTAGAAGTGCATTTATATGAAATGCGTAAAGAAAAGAAAACACCAGCGCATAAAACTGATCAATTTGCAGAATTAGTGTGCTCTAACTCTTTACGTGCCAACCAAATTACAAACGCTGTAGGATTATTAAAAGAAGAAATGCGTCAATTATCTTCTGTCATTATGTCAGCAGCAGATCATAATAGCGTTCCTGCAGGAGGAGCCTTAGCTGTTGACCGTGAAAACTTCTCAAAAGAGATTACAGAACGCGTTCGTAATCATCCGAACATCACTGTTCATGATGAAGAAGTTACAGAGATTCCAAAAGAAGGAATTGTTATCATCGCTTCTGGACCTTTAACAAGTGACGCGTTAGCTGAAGATATTAAATCCTTCAATGAAGATGAAGGATTATACTTCTATGATGCAGCAGCACCAATTATTGAAAAAGATTCGATTGATATGGACAAAGTATACTTGAAATCCCGTTATGATAAAGGAGAAGCAGCGTACTTAAACTGTCCAATGACAAAAGAAGAATTTACTACTTTCTATGAAGCATTAATTACTGCAGAAGTCGCTCCATTGAAAGAATTTGAAAAAGAAAAATTCTTTGAAGGTTGTATGCCGATTGAAGTAATGGCAAAACGTGGAGAAAAAACGATGTTATTTGGACCATTAAAACCAGTAGGATTAGAAGATCCAAAAACAGGGAAACGTCCTTATGCTGTTGTTCAATTACGTCAAGATAATGCAGCTGGTTCTTTATATAATATTGTTGGCTTCCAAACTCACTTAAAATGGGGCGAACAAAAACGCGTCTTCCAAATGATTCCAGGGTTAGAAAATGCACAAATCGTTCGTTATGGAGTGATGCATCGTAATACCTTCATGAATTCACCAAAATTATTAGAACCAACGTATCAAACGAAAAAACGCCCTTCTCTTTTCTTTGCTGGTCAAATGACAGGGGTAGAAGGATATGTGGAAAGTGCAGCGAGTGGTTTAGTTGCTGGATTGAATGCTGCTCGTTTAGCAAAAGGCGAAGAACCAGTGATCTTCCCAGAAACAACACAAATGGGAAGTATGGCTCATTATATTACGCATACTGATGGCAAACATTTCCAACCAATGAATGCAAACTTTGGTATTATGCCAGCATTGCCAAATCGTATCAAAGATAAAAAAGAACGCTACGAAGCTTTAGCCGGTCGTGCACTAGCAGATTTAGAAGAATTTAAAGAAGCAAAAGGATTATAGGTGACAGACATGGGATTTTTAATCTTTTTATTGAACTTTACATTAAAAGCGGTCAATTTATATAGCATGTTATTAGTGGCCTATGCGTTACTATCTTGGTTCCCTAATGCTTATAATACAGTGATTGGTCGTTTTTTAGTACGTATTTGTGAGCCTTACTTAAACTTGTTCCGTCGTTTACCTTTACAATTTTTTGGCTTAGATTTTAGTGTAATTGTAGGAATTTTAGTGCTAGAACTAGGTTCAAATCTCATTGTTCGTATTGCAAATCATTTATTAATAGGAATGATGTATTAATGGTCGAAGAAAATATTGCGCAACATTTTCGTCCAGAAGAACGACCATTTTTAGAACAAGTGGATCGTTGGTTAACTCAAGTAGAAGAACAATACCAACCAAAGTTAACTGCATTTTTAAATCCAAGAGAACAATACTTAGTCGAAAATTTAGCGCATCAACGAGGGGTTTCTGTTCAAGCTTATAGTCAATTCCGCCATAGTGAACAAAAACGAGTGCTTCTTTATCCAGAATATTTTGTGCCAGAAGAAGAAGATTTTGAAACGCAATTAATCGAAATTCATTACGCACAAAAATTTGTCGAATTACATCATAGAGAAGTACTCGGTACATTGTTAGGACAAGGAATTAAGCGAGAACAAATTGGGGATATTCATCTGAATGATAAGCAAATTCAAGTCGAAGTGAGTCAAAATTTAACTTCTTATTTATGTATGAATGTCACTAAAATGAGTAACCAAAGTGTACGGTTAGAACCTATCGCAAAAGAAAAGCGAATTGATGCTGAAGAGAGAAGTAAAACAGAAAATGCAACGATTACCTCGTTTAGGCTTGATAATATCGTGGCAACTGTTTACAATATATCTAGACAACTTTCCAAAAAACTGATTCAAGCAGAAAAGGTAAAAGTAAATTTCATGACTGTAGATAAGGCCGACTTTTCTGTCGCTGAAGAAGATTTAATTTCTGTTCGTGGTTATGGCCGCTGTCAGATCAAAGAAATTGGGAAGGAACGGACAAAGAAAGGCCGATATCGCATAACGTATTCCGTTTTGCGCAAATAATAAATGGGGTGAATGAAGAATGGTATTAAGTCCATTAGATATTCGTAACAAAACATTTTCAACAAAAATGCGTGGCTTCTCACAAGAAGAAGTCGATGATTTTTTAGACCAAGTCATCAATGATTACGAAGGAATCTTAAATCAAAATCGTGATTTAGAAAAACATGTAAAACATTTAGAAGAAAAATTACGTTATTTCAATGAATTAAAAGAAGCATTGAACCAAAGTATTATCGTTGCACAAGAAACAGCAGATCAAGTAAAAGAAAGTGCACAAAAAGAAGCAGAAGCTATTATTGCAGATGCTCGTTTAGAAGCAAATCAAGTACTAGAAGATGCGACAACAAAAGCAACAGATATGGTACAAGATGCTAAAGAACGTTCTACTACTATGGTTAAAGATGCGACAGAACGTGCAAACTTCTTAATCAATGATGCAACAGCAAAAGCAAATTCACTAGCAAGTGAAACTGATGATTTGAAGAAGAAAACTCGTACTTTCCATCAACGTTTAACTTTATTATTAGAATCTCAATTAGAAATTGTGAAAAGTGATGAATGGGAAGACCTTTTAAAGCCATTCTCAGCGTATATTACAGAGGGACATCAAACTTTCCGCAATGCAGTAGACATGAACAAATTGGAAGAACCAAATGTTCAAAAGAAAGTGGAAAAACAAGAAGCTCCAGAATTACCAAGTCGTAATATTACAAAAGAAGAGAAAAAAGAAGCTGCACCAAAAACAGAAGAAAAAGTAGAAGCTCCAGTAGCTGAAACTCGCGCAGCTCGTACAGAAAAAACAGTGGATACACCAAAAAAAGAAGATCCACAACCTAGCTTAATGCAACAACAATCTGCAAATCACGATGAATTTTTAGGTCAAACTATGGCGTTAGATCGTTCACAATTAAATGAACAAATGACTCGTCAAACTCGTCGCTCACGTAATCAAAACTTGGATTTCCAAGAAACAACAGCGATTGAATTACCTAAATTACGTCGTCGTAGCGATTTATCAGAATAATAAATAATTATACATAAAAGAATAGAAAAGAAGATGTAGACGGCAGTTTATCTCTTTCCAGCGAGTTGAGGATGGTGGAAGCTCAATAAGTAAGATAAACCTGTAGATCACTACGGATTTGTAAGTTGGAATTCAGTACAGCTTACCGGCGACTAACCGTTATTAGATGAAGGGAAAAAGAGTATATACTCTTTTTCTAAATAAAGGTGGTACCACGAGCAATTCGTCCTTTGCGGATGAGTTGCTCTTTTTTTATTTTAAGGAGGAAGCAACGTGAAATTAAAGGAAACATTACATATTGGAAAAACTGCTTTTCCAATGCGTGCTGGTTTGCCAAATCGTGAACCAGAATGGCAAAAGGAATGGGAAGAAAATCAATTATACGCACAACGTTTGAAATTAAATGAAGGAAAACCTTCATTTGTTTTACATGATGGACCTCCTTATGCCAACGGAAATATCCATTTAGGACATTCATTAAACAAAATTAGTAAAGATATCATTTTACGCTATAAAGCAATGAGTGGTTATTATACTCCATTTATTCCAGGATGGGATACTCATGGATTACCAATTGAAACGGTATTAGCGAAAAAAGGTATTAAACGTAAAGAAATGCCAATGGCTGAATACTTAGATCGTTGTAAAGAATATGCGCTAAGCCAAGTGGATAAACAACGCGATGACTTTAAACGTTTAGGAATTTTAGCTGATTGGGAACATCCTTATTTAACTTTACAACCAGAATACGAAGCAGCACAAATTCGTGTCTTTGGAAAAATGGCAGAAAAAGGTTATATCTATAAAGGATTAAAACCAATTTATTGGTCACCATCTAGTGAAAGTTCTTTAGCCGAAGCTGAAATCGAATATAAAGATGTGAAATCTCCATCTATCTATGTAGCGTTCAAAGTAAAAGATGGGAAAGGTCGTTTATCTGAGGATACAGAATTTGTCATTTGGACAACTACTCCATGGACATTACCAGCTAACTTGGGAATTTCTGTAAATGCTAACTACACTTATGATGTCGTTGCTGTGAATGGACATCGTTATGTTGTCGCTCATGACTTATTAGAAAACGTGGCGAAAGCGATTGGTTGGGAAGATTATGAAATTGTAGACCAATTAAAAGGTTCAGAAATGGAATACATGACAGCTCAACATCCATTCTATGATCGTGAATCATTAGTAATGAATGGAGATCATGTTACTTTAGAATCTGGTACAGGATTAGTTCATACGGCACCAGGACATGGGGAAGATGACTATCAAGTAGGAATGAAATATCATTTAGACGTATTATCTCCAGTCGATGCTAAAGGGGTGTTTACTGATGAAGCTCCTGGCTTTGAAGGAATGTTCTATGATAAAGCTAATCCAGTAGTTACTGAATTATTAGAAGAAAAAGGTGCGTTATTGAAATTAGACTTCTTTACGCATAGTTACCCACATGACTGGCGTACGAAAAAACCAGTAATCTTCCGTGCTACTCCACAATGGTTTGCATCGATTGCTGATTTCCGCCAAGAAATCTTAGATCAAATCGAAAAAGTAAACTGGATCAATCCATGGGGTAAAACTCGTATTTACAATATGATTCGTGACCGTGGAGACTGGGTAATTTCTCGTCAACGTGCTTGGGGAGTTCCACTACCAATTTTCTATGCTGAAAATGGAGATGCCATTTTAACAAAAGAAACAACAGATCATGTCGCAGAATTATTTGAAAAACATGGTTCTAAGATTTGGGTTGAATGGGAAGCAAAAGACTTATTACCAGAAGGATTCACTCATCCAGGTTCACCAAATGGAATCTTTACAAAAGAAAAAGATATCATGGATGTTTGGTTCGATTCTGGTTCTAGTCATGAAGCAGTCTTAAAAGGACGTGAAGGCTTAACCTTCCCAGCAGACCTAGTATTAGAAGGAAGCGACCAATATCGTGGTTGGTTTAACTCAAGTATTACTACTTCAACTGCGATTAACGGTGTAGCACCATATAAAGCATGCTTATCTCAAGGATTTGTTTTAGATGGTGAAGGACGTAAGATGAGTAAATCTTTAGGAAATACAATCTTACCAGATAAAGTATGGAATCAATTTGGTGCAGATATTTTACGTCTTTGGGTTTCTAGTGTTGACTATGAAGCAGACGTACGTGTTTCTATGGATATCTTAAAACAAGTTTCTGAGACTTATCGTAAGATCCGTAATACAATGCGCTTCTTAATTGCTAATACCAGTGACTTTGTGCCACAAAAACAACGTGTCGCTTATGAAGATTTACGCTCTGTAGATAAATATATGATGAATCGTTTACAAGAAGAAATTGCAACGATGGAAGAAGCTTATGAAAACTATCGCTTCATGGATGTTTATAAAGCATTTGTAAACTTCTGTACTTCTGATTTATCTTCATTCTATTTAGACTTTGCAAAAGACGTAGTATATATTGAAACAGAAAATAACTATGATCGTCGTTGCATGCAAACAGTCTTCTATGAAATCTTAGTTGCATTAACAAAATTAATGAACCCAATTTTACCATTCACTTCTGAAGAAATTTGGGGTTACTTAAGTGAAGAAGAAGACTACTGCTACTTATCTGAAATGCCAGAAGTTCAACACTTTGCTGATAAAGAAGAATTAATGGACTTATGGCAAGCCTTCATGGACTTCCGTGATGAAGTATTGAAAGCATTAGAAGAAGCACGTAATGAAAAAATCATTGGTAAATCTTTCGAAGCAAAAGTAACGGTTTATCCAAGTGAACCAGTTCGTATGATGTTAGATGGATTAAACGCAAATGTTGCTCAATTATTAATCGTTTCTGATTTTGCAGTATCAAAAGATGCAGCACCAGAAAACGCGATGAAATTTGAAGATTGTGCCATCCTTGTTGAACATGCTTCAGGTCATACTTGTGATCGTTGCCGTGCAATTAAAGAAGATGTAGGAGAAAACGAAGCTTTACCAAACTTATGTGGACGTTGTGTTGCGATTGTAGAAGAAGAATTCCCAACACAAGCCAAAGAAGGTTTTGAAGAAAAATAATTCCAAACAAAAAACTCTCACTAATATAGTGGGAGTTTTTTTTATGGTTATTTTTCAATTTTAAAAATATAAGATTGATAAGGTTGTAGTGTGATTTTTTCTGGAATTACAGAAATATCGGCTACTTCATAATTAGATAAAAGAATATGACCTGTTTTCCCTTGGAATTTTTTCGGAATTTCGATAGTTGTTACTTTGCCATAAAATTGGTTAACAACAAATAAAACTTCTTTTTCTGATTCTAAATAACGCTCATAAGCAAATACACTTGGATGTTCTTTTAAATGAGCTTGGAAATGCCCTTGAGAAAGCAAAATTTCTGTTTTACGTAACTGGATTAGTTGTTGATAATAGTTAAAAATTTTACCTTCCTGTTGTTCTTTTTCTACATTGATTTCTTTTTGATTAGAAGGAGCTAACCAAGGAGTCTCTTTGCTAAATCCAGCATTATCTGTATCATCCCAAGACATAGGGATGCGAGAGTTATCACGTGCTTTTGTTGCAATAATTGAAAAAGCTTCTTCTTTAGGAATAGTTTTACATAATTCTTCATATGCGTTTATCGCTTCTACATCTACATAATCATCCATAGATTGATAAGACGGATCAATCATTCCAATTTCTTCTCCCATGTAGATATAAGGAGTTCCTCTTAATCCATGAATGGCTGTAGCCAGCATTGTAGCTGATTCAATATGATAATGTACTGGATCACCAAAACGATTTAAAGCTCGAGGCTGATCATGGTTATTCCAAAATAATGCTTGCCAACCATTTCCTTCATCCATTTTAGTTTGCCATTCAATAAATAAATCCTTCAATGCTAGAAAATCAAAAGGTGTTTTTGTCCATTTTTCTCCATCTTTATAATCTACTTTTAAATGGTGAAAAGAAAATACCATAGATAATTCATGACGATCAGGACGAGTATACTGAATCGAATTTGAAATTGTAGTAGAAGACATTTCTCCCACAGTGATTGAATCTTTTTCTTTACCAAAAGTGGCTTCATTTAGTTCTTGAATATACTCGTGAACAATAGGAGTATCTGTATATAAAGATTTTTCTTGTGTTGGATTGATAGAATCTACTAAAATTTCGTCTTTTCCAATGACATTTAAAACATCAAAACGGAATCCTTTTACTCCTTTATCTAACCAAAAATTCACAATATTTTGCATCTCATGACGAACATCAGGGTTATGCCAATCTAAATCAGCTTGTGATTTATCATATAGATGTAAATAATATAAATCTGTATTCCCAAAAGGTTCCCAAGCTGGTCCGCCAAACTTCGACTGCCAATTAGTTGGTAAAGATCCATCAGGTTTAGCTGGACGTAAATAGAAATAATCTTGATATTTTTTTTCACCTGCTAAAGCACGTTGGAACCATTCATGATCTGTAGAACAGTGATTAAATACCATATCTAACATAACTTCGACATTGATTTCTTTTAGTTTATGGACTAATTCTTCAAAATCTTCCATAGTTCCAAAGAGAGGATCAATTTCATAGTAATTAGCAATGTCATATCCATTATCTTTTTGAGGAGAAACATAAAAGGGATTAAACCAAATCATATCAATATTTAATGATTGAATATAAGGGATTTTTTGAATAATTCCTCGTAAATCGCCAATTCCATCTCCATTACTATCATAAAAAGATTTAGGGTAAATTTGATAAATAACTTTTTCTCCTAAATTCATCTGTTTTCCTCCTTAAAATTGAATTGGATTTCGTCTAGCAAAATCAGTGAATTTGAATTTTTCTGGTCGATGATAAGATTCTGTTAATTGAAAAAGGGTAGTATCTTGTAAAAAAGACATGCTTCTGGTTACTACTACTAGTGGTTGGTCTAGTTGTAATTCCTCTTTGATTTTTTCTGTTGCTGGCTCAACAGTAATTTCTTTATTAGCATAAGCAATTTTTAATTTTAATGTGTCCTCAATATATTGATATAAAGAATGTTCAGCAATTTCTTTTGTAATTCCTGTGACTGGTGGAAGGAGATAGTCGCAATCAATTACACTTGGAACTTGATCAATCGTACGAAGACGCTCTACATAAGTACCTGTAGTATTTTCATCTACTCCATGCTCTATAAAATATTGCGGGATAGAAGAAATGGGTTCGCAAGAAATAACTTTAGTAGAAGCATGTAACCCTAGTTGTTCATTTAATTCTTGGAAACTAACAATCCCCGAAATAGGTAAAGAAAAGCGGTCTGAATTAAGTACGATGGATCCTTTACCTTTAATTTTTTGAATGAGTCCTAATTGAGTTAAAAGGGATAATGCATTTCGAACGGTTTCTCGAGAAGTTCCATAAAGTTCAGTTAATTGATTTTCACTAGGAAGAAACTCACCTACTGAATACATTTTTGAGCGGATTTTTTGTGCTAAATCGCTTGCAATAAGTTCTTGTTTGTTTTTCATTATCTTCACCTTTTTCTATATCATCTTGTCTATACAAGAATATTAAATCATATAAACAAGTATAATTCAATTGAAATTAAAGCTAAAAAAATATTTGACAACTTGTATAGACAAGTATAGAATAAAAATCAAGAAAACGATTTCATGGGAGTGAGGAAAATGAAAAAACAATGTACACTATTTTCTCCAGTATTTGGACAGGTCATAGAATTAAAAGATACAAAAGATCCTGTTTTTTCTTCTGGAATGATGGGAAAAGGCTTAGGAGTAGAGCCATCTGAAGATAACATTTATTCTCCAGTTAATGGAACAATTACTATGATTGCAGAAACAAAACATGCAATTGGGATTACAACAGAAGAAGGAATAGAACTGTTAATTCATATTGGGATTGATACGGTGAAATTAAAAGGAGAAGGATTTAACTTGTCTTGTCAAGTTGGATCAGAAGTCAAAGTTGGAGATTTATTAGGAACTGTAGATTTTTCTTTCATAAAAGAAAAGGGATATGCTTCTACAATTATGCTTATCTTAACAAATAGCATTGGGAAAGAAATGGAAGTTGAAACTTTTGTTGGAGAGAAAAAAGCAAAAGAACCTATTTTTGTTGCCTCTTGGGAAGAAGAAGCAAATGAAAATGGAAAAGCGAAACCAAAGAAAAAAGATTATCAACTGTTAGCTCAAGAAATTATTGCTTCCGTTGGAGGAAAAGAAAATATTAACAATGTGGTTCATTGTTTTACTCGTTTACGCTTCTATTTGAAAGATGAATCTATTGCTCAAACAGAAAAATTACAATCTATGTCTGGAGTTATCGATGTCATTCAATCTGGTGGACAATATCAAGTGGTTATTGGACAAGAAGTGGATGTAGTTTTTGATAAAATCATTCAACAATTAGGAACTTTGAATCAAGAAGTTGTAGAAGAGCCAAAAGAAAAGAACCCATTGAAACGTGGCATGAATCAATTAATTGGAGTAATTACAGGATCAATGAGTCCAGTTGTTGGAATTATCGCTGCATCAGGGATTATTAAAGGAATTTTAGCATTATTAACACTACCTCAATTAGGTAGTATTATGAGTACAAATAGTGAAATTTATATTACGATTAGCGCGATGGCCGATGCAGCATTCTTCTTCTTACCAGTATTGGTCGGATTTTCAGCCGCAAAACGTTTGGGAGGAGATCCGATTGTTACTGCCACGATTGGTGCCTTTCTAACCTATCCACAAATAGTAGAGTGGGGAATGAAAGGGAAAGAAATGTTTGAAATTGGTGGCTTATCTTTTAACTTTATCAATTATACTTATTCTATTTTCCCAATGATTTTAGCTGCTTGGTTAGTAAAAGTTATTGGAAATAAATTAAAAGAATGGTTACCTTCTTACTTAAAATCTATTTTGACACCATTATTAACTTTACTACTTGTATGTACGATTACATTAGTTGTGACAGGTCCAGTAATTCAAGGAATTGCAAATCTGATTGCAGATGGAATTACTTGGTTAGTTAGTGCTTCTGGTTGGTTAGGCGGCTTAATTATTGGTGGATTCTATCAATTACTAGTTATATTTGGTTTGCACTGGGGCGTTGTTCCGTTGATTGCACAACAAATTGCAAGTACAGGAGAAACACCATTAAATGCGATTATTTCTATTACCATGGTAGCACAAGGGGCAGCTGTGTTAGCAGTAGCTATGAAATCTCGTAAAACAGAAATGAAAGAATTAGGTTTTGCTGGAGCGATTTCAGCATTTTGTGGAATTACAGAACCAGCCATTTACGGAGTAAACTTACGTTATAAAAAAGTCTTTATTTCTGGATTAATCGGTTCTGCTTGTGGTGGCTTAATTACAGGATTAATGCATGGAACGATGTATGGATTTACAGGATCTTTAATTGGATTCTCTTCTTTCTTCAATCCACAACATCCAACAGATTTACATAGTTTCTATGCTTTCTTAATTTCTAGTGCTGTAGCAATTGTTGTATCTTTTGTTATCACTTGGGTTTGGGGATACTCTGATGATATGACAATGGGACAAAAAGTAGAAAAGAAAAAACGTCCATAATTTTAAACAAAAAACTCTCACTAATATAGTGGGAGTTTTTTTTATGGTTATTTTTTTATAAATTATCTATGTGAATATACGTACAAAATGGTATAATAAAAGTAATAAATTATAAGGAGATAAGATAATGAAAAATATGACTAAAGTCAACGTAGGACTAGACGTAGGGATTTCTTCTGCTGGTTGGTCTGTCATTAATGCAGAAACGAATCAAATTCTTGAATCTGGTGTTCGTTTATTTTCTGGTTCAGATGCAGATGAAAATGTAAATCGACGTAATCAGCGTCAAGGTCGTCGTTTATTCCGTAGACGCAAATTAAGAATTCAAGAAGCAAAGAAATATTTAGAAAATGTTTTCCAATTAAAAGATATAGAACCTAAAGATGAATGGAACCCCTATGAAATTCGAGTGCGAGCATTAAATGAAAAAGTATCTAAAGAAGAATTAAGCATTGCACTTTTAAATATCGTTAAACATCGAGGGATCAGTTATGAATTAGAAGATGTTACAGATGAAGAAGGAACTAATACCCAATCTTTCCAATCAGGATTAGATTATAATCGTCGTTTATTAAAAACAAAAACGGTGGGTGAAATTCAATATGATCGTCTACAAAAATATGGACAAGTCAGAGGACAAATCCAAACAGAAGATGGATTACTCATCAATATTTTCCCAACTAAAAATTATGTAGAAGAAGTAGAACGAATTTTGGAGACACAAAAGAAATATCATCCAGAAATTGATGATGTGTTTATTGAAAAAATTATCTCTTTTGTGACTCGAAAACGTGAATATTTTGTAGGTCCAGGGAACGAAAAATCAAGAACAGATTATGGTATTTATCGTGAAAATGGAGAAACATTAGATAATCTTTTTGAAATTTTAATTGGAAAAGATAAATTTTATCCTGAAGAGTATCGTGCAGCAGGAAGTTCATATACAGCACAGATTTTTAATTTATTGAATGATTTAAACAATTTACGAATTCCAACGACAGAAGATCATCATTTAACGAAAGCACAAAAAGAAGAAATTATTACAGAATTAAAAAATACTTCTCGTCTATCGGGTGGAATGTTAAAACTGATTTCTAAAGTGACAAAAGCACCGAAAGAAGAGATTTCTGGATATCGAAAAGATGAAAAAGATAAACCAGATTTGCATTCTTTAGCTTATTATCGAAAACAGAAAAATATGCTAGAAAAAGAAGGAATTCAAATAGCAGATTTTTCTGAAGAATTGTTAGATGAATTAGCGACAATGATGACATTAAATACTGAACCTGGGGAAATTCGCAAGCAATTGAATAAGATTACAAATCAATATGATATTTTAACCCCAGAGGTCATTGAAGTTTTAGTGAAAAATCATACAGCCTTTGTTGCGACATCGAATCATAAATGGCATCGCTTTTCTTTGAAACTGATGAAAGAATTTATTCCAGAATTATTGGAGACTTCAAAAGAACAAAGTACAATTTTATGTGAGAGAGGATTTATTCAAAATCGAGCAAGTTATCTAGATGAGAACCATCATTTTAATTATGCAGAATTGCGAGAAAATCTTTATAATCCAGTAGTACGAAAATCAACTTGTGAGATGTTAAAAGTATTTACAGCGATTCAAGAAAAATACCCAAATATTCAAAATGTGATTGTAGAATTGCCACGTGAAACAAATGAAGATGAACAAAAACGAAAAATTAAAAAAATCAATGATAATAATGCGAAACGCAAAAAAGAAATTTTAAAAGAAGCGCAAGCACAAAGTGGATTATCAGAAGAAGCATTAGAAGAAAAATTATTGAAAACAAAAGGTCTTTATTTGAAGTTAATGCTTTGGTATGAGCAAGAAGGAAAATGTGTTTATTCGGGTCAAGAAATTCCATTATCTGATTTACTTCAAAATAAAGGAGGATATGAAGTAGATCATATCATTCCGATTAGTATTTCTTTTGATGATCGATTATGCAATAAAGTTTTAGTTCGTCAACAACTAAATTCACAAAAATCCAATCAAACTCCATTTGAATATATGACTACTCATACAGATGGTCACTTAAGCTTCCATGAATTGAAAGAATTAGTTGGAAAAAATAAACGTTTCTCTAAAGAAAAACGAGAACTATTATTAGCTGAAATTTATAGCAATGATATTGAAACAAGAAAACGATTCATCAATCGTAATTTAGTAGATACTTCTTATACTGCTCGTATTGTCCTAAATGCATTACAACAATATAAAAAAGAAAATCAATTGTCGATGAATGTTTCTGTTGTTCGTGGCGCGATGACTAATATTTTACGTAAGAAAGTGAAATTAGATAAAACTCGAGAAACTTTCCATCATCATGCGATTGATGCTTCTTTAATGGCAGTCATTCCAAATATCGAATTTTTCAAAGAAAGAAAAGAATGGTTACCAAAATCAGCGAATGAAGAAGTTGTTGAAGTAGAAGTATCAGAAGAAGAAACAATGCCTGAAAAAGAATTCAAGGTGAAAATGCGTCTTCCTGAAAGCTTTATTCAAGACGTACAAATTTTACAACGTAATTCTTTTGCAAAAGAAGAGGTTAGTGGCCCACAAACAAGAGAACGTAATTTAAAAATTAAGTTCTCGCATCAAGTAGATCAAAAGATGAATCGAAAAGTAGCGGATGATACGATTTATGGCACAAGACAAGCTCAGCTTGGAAAAGATAAAAAAGAAGAAACTTATGTTATTGGGAAGATTAAAGATATTTATAATTACGATGAGTATGTTCGCTTTAAAAAACGTTATGATAAAAATAAAGAATCTTTCTTAATGTATCATCATGACCCACAAACTTTTGAAAAATTAGAGGAAATTTTAGCGCAATATCCAGAGTATATTGAAGATGAAAAAGGAAAGAAGAAAAAGGTGAGTCCTTTTGCATTATATCGTGAAGAAAATGGCCCAGTAACAAAGTATGCGAAGAAAAATAATGGTCCAGTAATCAAACAATTGAAATATTATGATAGCAAATTAAATCGTAAAATTGATATTAGTCATAAATATTCAACAAAAAATCGTCAAGTAGTATTACAATCGTTGAAACCATATCGCACAGACGTATATCGTAACCAAGATACTGGTGAATATACATTGGTGGGAATTGATCAAAATGATGGTAAATTTGTGAATGGACATTATGGAATTCCAAAATCTCGTTATGAGGAAATTAAAGCTAATAATAAATTGTCTGAGCACGATGAATTTGTCTTCAGTCTTTATAAAAACTCGATGGTTAAAGTGATTGATGAAAATGGTGAGTCCATTGTTGTGCGTTACTTATCACGAAGTATGCCAAATAGAAAAAATAACGCTGAAATTAAACCGGTAGAAAAATATCAATTTGAAGATGGAGAAGTAGTTCCAGTATATGGAAAATGTCGTAAACAAATGCAAACAGTATTTGTAAAAAAAGGATGGACTTTATTAAAAGGAAATACAGATATTTTAGGAAATACCTATTTTGTAGAAAAAGAAAGTGAAAATCCGAAAAAAATGATTGACGACAAATAAATAATTATTTATAATAAGAGCGTGGAATGAATTCCACGCTTTTTACTAATATGAAAATCTAGAAAATCTACAAGAATAAGACTTTATGTCGGATTCACCTCACTCTTTGAGTGAGGTTTTTTTGTTTTTTCTTGCTCAATGTAAAATTCTTTTGTATATTGTTTGTGAAAAATATTTCAAATAATCAATAAAAGGAGATAAACATGAGCTGGAGAATTGTTCATATCAAAGAGGGAAATCGACTCTCATTAAAATTAACAAATATTGAAGTGGTTAAAAATGGAGAATCGATTTATATTCCCTTACAAGATATATCTATTATCATTTTAGAGGGACAGCGAACAACGATTACGACTCGCTTATTAGCAAAATTAAGTGAGTATAATATTGCATTAATTACATGTAATATAAAATATGAACCGATTGGAATATATTTACCCCTATACAAATATCATCGCATGGCAAAACGACATCAAATGCAAATCGCAGTACCAAAATTATTTCAAGAGATTATGTGGTCTGAAATTATTCAACAGAAGTTAGATAATCAATATCAACACTTACAATATTGGGATATTGCAGAAGAAGATGTACTTTCTACAATTGAAAAACATAAATCTGAAATTGCTTTAGGGGATCGAACGAATAAAGAAGCTATTGTAGCTAAACTATATTTTAATGCTTTATTTTATAAAAATTTTACGAGAGAAGATGAAAATGGAATTAACGCTGGGCTAAATTTTGGCTATACAATTTTACGTACAGCTTTAGCTCGATTAGTAATTGCCAATGGATTAATTCCTTGTTTAGGCATTCATCATTGTAATGAATATAACGAGTTTAATTTAGTAGATGATCTTATTGAACCTTTTCGTCCATTTGTAGATTATTATGTACAAAAAGAAATTGTTCGTGAAGATGTAAGGTATTTAAATTATGAACATCGTTTAGCGATTATTGATTTATTAAATCAACCGATGCGTTATAAAAGTAAAATTTGTACTTTACATGAAGTGATGCAAAAATATGTAGCTAGTTTTGTAAAATCACTCGAATTAAGAGATGAAAAACAACTAATAAAAATATCATTAGATGATTTTATTTCGCTGGAGGAATAGAAAGTGAGTTATGAACGAATGAGAATTTTATGTATGTTTGATTTACCTATGGAAACAAAAAGAGAACAAAAATATTATCGAGAATTTCGTAAATGTTTACTAGAGAATGGTTTTACAATGATGCAGTATTCAGTTTATCAACGACCAGTGCCCAATCGACAATCAATGAAAAAATACCAAGCCATTTTACAAAGAAAAATTCCACAACAAGGAGAAGTACGCCTGCTTTATGTGACTGAACGGCAATATAATGATATGCAATTTTTATTAGGAACGAGTAGTAGACAAGAAGAATTAGTTGGAAATAAAAAGCTTGTGGTGATTTAATTATGGAATTATATTTGAGATATCGAAATGAAGAATTATACATTGAAAAACAATGCATCCATTATTTTCTAGGTCCAGATCAAGAAGGGAAAAATAATTTCTATCAACTTTTTTTACGTCTAGCGGAAAATAAATCATTGAGTTTAGAAGAAGAAGCTTATTTTGGTGAAAGTTTTCCTATTTTTTGTGTTGATGAAAAAGAGATAAAGTCTAAACAAGCGCTATTTCTTTTTTTAGAGAGGAAGGAAGATTTTTTAACTCAATTAGAAAGTCAAAAGAAGGGAACACTATCCTTTCACTATATTAAAAATTATATAGAGAGCTTTGTGGTACAAAGATATATAGAAGAATGTCGCAATACATTATTAGAAATAGAAAATATATGGATGGATGATGAGTTAAGTAAAGATTTACAATTACAAATTCATTGGGATTTGAATCAAGAAATTATGAAACACGTGGACCTGTGTACACATCAAAATTATCCTCTTTATAGTTTAGATTCACAGTCATTAGTCTTACTTCTTCTACAAATGTTAGAGACCTATTTACGACAAAATAATGAGTATGTAGTTGTTATTTTAAAAAACCTAACTCAATTTTTATCCCAAGAAGCAATGAAAGAATGTATAGAAGGATTACAACATTTAGCTAAAAAATATCCGCAGTTAATCCTCTTTTATTTTCAAGAAAAAGAAAAAATATATCCTAATGATTTAGAAGAAATTTTATATATTGGAGTGGATCATATACAATTACCTTCTTTTGAGATAATGAAAGAAACGATTCTTTTCCATTATCCTTTGGAATATACGGAAGAAGATTCTGTTTTATATGCAGAGATAATTAATACGTTATTAGCAATTGCGATTGATGAAGAAACAGAAAATATGTTATTCTATAATACAGTAAAAGAATTATTATTATAGAAGTTTTACGATGAAAAGAAGAAATACTGGAATTTTAAATATTACAATTTAAGGTTCTTGTACTTTCTAGATTTTCATATTAGTAAAACCAAAAGAGTCGATGACTGACAAAGGTCACAGTTCTTGTACTTTCTAGATTTTCATATTAGTAAAACAATTACAGGTATTATCAAATCTAAAAATAGGTTCTTGTACTTTCTAGATTTTCATATTAGTAAAACATGACCATGATGTTATGAAAAAATCTCTATGTTCTTGTACTTTCTAGATTTTCATATTAGTAAAACAAATCTTTTTCAAGAAGATTCGGCATTTCAGTTCTTGTACTTTCTAGATTTTCATATTAGTAAAACAGCATTTACCGAACAGATTAGTTAAGTACTGTTCTTGTACTTTCTAGATTTTCATATTAGTAAAACGCAGAATGTTCTTTATTGAAGTAAAGACTCGTTCTTGTACTTTCTAGATTTTCATATTAGTAAAACTGTTGTTTTCGTTGTCAGTAACTTTCTGTTGTTCTTGTACTTTCTAGATTTTCATATTAGTAAAACGCAGAATGTTCTTTATTGAAGTAAAGACTCGTTCTTGTACTTTCTAGATTTTCATATTGGTAAAGAGTAGATAATTATTCAAAATTACATACTTGTTCTTATACTTTCTAGATTTCATTCCAACCTCTCCCTACAAAAAAAGGAGAGGTTTTTTATTAAAACTAAGGTGGATTTTAAGATTTTCTTGTGGTAGTATACCTTGAGAAAGGGGTCTTAAAATGAAGAATACAAAAAATATAATGATGAGTATTTTAATGGGAGGAGTAGCTTTATCTTGCTTTTCAACTGCAGAAGCTAGTAGCAATTCTTTAGTGACAGTTACAAAAGATCAAGCAGTCTGCTACACAAATCAAAAATTAACCAAAAAGGTAAAACTGAAAAAAGAAAAAGTTTATCAACTAGTAGGGAACAAGAAACTAAAAGGACAATCTTACTACCTAATTTCTGAAGGAAACTTTAAAGGTTATATTCTACCTACTCAAGTAACCACATTAAAAGCGCAAAAAGAAAATCAATTTGTGGTTGCCTCTAAAAATACAACGAGTTGGAAAGATTTAAACCAAACAAATAAAAAATTAACAATTAAAAAAGATAGCATCTATAAAGTGAAATATGCTTATCGATTAGGAAATGGACAAGTTTATTACTCTATATATCAAAACGATGCTAAAGAGAATATGAAATGGAAAGGATATATTGCTTCTAAAGATATTCATTTATTAAAAAAAGAAAAAGTATCAGTAGAAAAAGAGTATCAAAAAGCAGCCGATTATCCGATTTATGTAGCAGTTAACAAGGCACAATGTAATAATGACCTATACGGAAATCACAAAAATCAGACTTTGAAAAAAGATCAAACTGTTTTTGTTCGTTGCATTTACCGTGTAAATCAACAAAAATCTTATTATTCTGTTTCTGATGAAAATCATTGGCTAGGGTATGTACAAGGAAAAGATTTATCTAGTAAAATTTCTTCAAAACAGAAAAAAGAATTAGAAAAATTGGTTCATGATTATCAAGAAATTTCTAGTAAAATTCCAGCGGAGAGCTTGAATAAAAAAGACACAAAACAAGTGATTTCTTTTGTTCATAGCACGCAAAAAGTGTTGAAAGATAAACACGCTTCAGCAACTGCAGGATATTATTGGAATTTTACATTGGGAAATGCTTTAAATCAATGGAGATTAAATACCTCTGGTGATGAAAATATGATCCAATACGCAAAAAAATATGTTGAATCAGCTCCAGAATCACGAAAAGAGCAAGTGAAAGAAGCAATCAAAAAGGCAGAGGTTGCATTGAAACAATATGCAACAGTACCGCATTATAAAGAGTATCAAAAAGCGATGCAGGCATTATCTTTCCAAATTCAATAATTTTTGTACTTTCTAAATTTTATTCCAACTTCTCCCTACAAAATAGGGAGGGGTTTTTACTCAAAACAATTGTGTATTCTTTAGCAAAGTCTTACAATAAGGATGAATATAGAAGTGGAGGGAACAATGATGGCTACATTATTAGTCATTTTAGCAGTCTTTGGTATCGGATCAATCATCATCCATTTTTTCTCTTTTATGATTGCTGGATTTTGGAACATTTTGCAATTGATTGCTGAGGGACTGGTTTGGTTATGTACGATTGGTGGATTAGTAATCTATGGACTTTATAAACTCATTTCCTATTTCGTTCGAAAAATATGGCATGCTTTATAAAAAGATACACCTTTGTTTTTTCTTATAAAATAAGTCTTTTTGTTGTAATTCAAAAGGAAAATTAGGCATAAATAGGAAGAAATTTCTAAAAAAGTGTTAAAATCGACGAAAAAACCGAAAAAAACAAGAAAAATGTTGATTTTATAGTATTTTTTTATTGATAGAATGAAAAGACTTTGATATATTATCTGTAGATAAATACTGAATATTCAGTATTTTAAAGATTTTTATAATGGAGGGTCATTCAAATGGCTAACAAAGCAGAATTAATCGATAGCGTTGTTGAAAAAACAGGCTTAACTAAAAAAGATGCGACTGAAGCAGTAGACGCTGTATTCTCTTCAATCGAAGAAACTTTAGCAGCAGGCGATAGCGTACGCTTAATTGGATTTGGTACATTTGCCTTAAGTCAACGTTCAGCTCGTAAAGGACGTAATCCACAAACAGGTGAACCAATGGATATTGCTGCAGCAGTAACTCCTAAATTTAAAGCTGGTAAAGCTTTGAAAGATGCAGTAAAAGACGTTCAATTATAAGAGTTATTATGATCATAATGAAGCATAGGAGGTTCCTATGCTTCTTTTGTATTTTACCTCCATTTATTGAGTAAGAAAGGAATTGTAGATATAGATATGACACATAGTGAAAAAGTAGTTCAAGCCATGGAAGATGGCAACATGACTGTATTAGAAGAAGAAATCAAACAAGCGATTTCAGAAGATCCTATCGAATATTTATACGCCTTACAAGAAGTTTTATACCAAGAAGGATATATTGAAGCAGCACAAAAAGTGATTACTGCTATTTTGGAAAAAGAGCCAAGTTTTGACGAATTAAAAGTCACATTGGCAGAAATTGCGATTGAAGAAGATCAATTAGAAGAAGCTTTTGAATTATTAGATTCTATTCCAGAAGATAGTGATGCCTATGTACCTGCTTTACTTTTATTTGCGGATTTATATCAAATGATTGGCTTTAGTGAAGTTAGTGCGCAAAAATTATTATTAGCAAAAGAAAAAAGCGATGATGTGTTAATCGATATTGCTTTAGGAGAATTTTATTTCCATGAGCAACAATATAAAGAAGCTTATCGTTACTATTTAGAAGCACTAGAGAAAAATCAAGATGATCCACATATTGCAGGAATTTCTCTGTGGTCTCGTATTGGGGAATGTAACTTAGAAATGGACCGAGCAGAAGTGGCGATTCCTTATTTAGTCAAAGCGGTAAAAGACCAACCCGAATGGTATACTGTAGAATTATTAGCTTCCGCCTATGTAGCGATTAATGAAAATGAAAAAGCGTTACGTTGTTTACAATATTTAGAAGAGCAAGATGGTTTAAGTGCCGCGTCTTCTTTCTTATATGCACAACTATTATTGAAAGAACAACGTTTAGAAGAAGCAAAAGCAATGGCAGAAAAAAGCTTAGAATATGATCCATTGAAGAGTAGCACTTATCATTTAGCTGCAGATATTGCTTATCGTCTAAATGAACCAAAAGAAGCAGAAGAGCTACTATTAAAAGCAATGGAAGTAAGTGAGTATGAAAATACCGATACGACAGCTCTTGCTTTAGCTACTTTATACGTTAAAGAAGGACGTTCTGATGAAGCATTAGATGTGTTACAACGTTTATCAGAAGTCGATGGTTATGCTCATTGGTTGTTTGCACAAGCTTATCGTGAAGAAGAAGAATATGAAAAAGCGATGGAACACTATGAAAAAGCCAAAGAAGAAATGGGGCATGACCCTGAATTTTTAAAAGATTATGGTTTCATGTTACAAGAAGAAGGACGTTTAGAAGAAGCGATTCATTATTTAGAGCATTATTTAGAACATGAACCAACAGACTTTGAAGTCGAAGATTGGTTAGAAGCGAACCGATTAGAAAATTAAAACGAAAAGAGGGATCTCGATGAAAACGATCAACGAAATGCAACAAGAAGTCGATCAATATATTCAACAGTTTAAAACGGGGTATTTCTCACCGTTAGCACAAATGGCACGAATTACTGAAGAAGTCGGCGAGTTAGCGAGAGAAGTCAACCACAGTTATGGGGAAAAGCAAAAGAAAAAAGAAGAGCCAGAAAATAGTGTCGAACAAGAATTGGCCGATGTTTTTATTACCTTAATTATGCTAGCGAATAGCTTAGAGATTGATTTAACCGAAGCATTCAATCAAAGTATGCAAAAATTCCAAGTTCGCGATCGTTATCGTTTTGAACGTCGAGATGGAAAAACAGACCCAAAGGAAGGAGATTCATCATGCAAGTAACTCAATTACCAGAAGAATTTATTGCGGCGCTTCCTGTTATGGAGCGTTTAGAAGAACACGGCTATGAAGCTTATTTTGTTGGAGGTTCTGTCCGTGATATTATGATGGATCATCCGATTCATGATGTGGATATTGCAAGTTCTGCTTATCCAGAAGAGGTACAAGCAATTTTCCCACAAACCATTGATTTAGGGATTGAACATGGAACCGTTCTTGTTTTATTTAATGAAGAGCATTATGAAATTACAACGTTCCGTACAGAAAGTGAGTATCAAGATTATCGTCGTCCAGACCATGTGACTTTTGTTCGCTCATTAAGTGAAGATTTGAAACGTCGTGATTTCCGAATGAATGCGTTAGCGATGAATCGAAATGGTGAAGTGATTGATTTATTCGATGGCCTAGAAGATATTAAAAATCATCGTATTTGTGCTGTGGGTGAGGCAACGGAGCGTTTCCACGAAGATGCTTTACGCATGATGCGTGCGGTTCGTTTTGCCAGTCAATTAGACTTTACCATTGAAGAAAAAACATATGCTGCGATTCAAGAACACCATTGTTTATTAGAAAAAATTTCAGTTGAGCGAATTCAAGTAGAATGGTTGAAATTAATGGCTGGAGTCGCTCCTAAAAAAGGTTTGCGTCCATTTATTGATACCTTATGTTATGAAAGTTGTCCTGCTCTGAAAGAGCAAAAAGAAGCAGTAGAACAACTTTATACTGTTGTAAATGGTCCGTTAACTGAAGAAGAAACTTGGTTGACCTTAGCTCATTTTGCTCAATGGTCAGAAAAAGAAACATCAAAAGTACTTCGCGCTTGGAAATGCTCGAATGCGGTACGTCAAAAAGTATGTCACACATTGCCTTATTTAGAATTACGTTTAGAACGAGCATTAACTTCTTGGGAATTATACCAATTGGGAGCAGAAAATTTAGAATTATTATTATCTGTCTATCATTTATTACAACCAGAAGAAGAAACTACAGAAAAAGAACGCTATGAACAATTGGCCATTCACCAAATTGCAGATTTAGCAGTAGATGGGAAATTGTTGATGCAAGAATTAGGAGAAAAACCAGGTCCTTGGTTAGGAAAAGTCCTTCATTTCTTACAACAACAAGTGGTCAATACGAATGTAGAAAATACAAAAGAAGCGTTACTTGCCGCAACAAAACAATGGTTAGAGGAACAATAATATGAAAGAATTTAAAGCAGAACAATTAACAAAAACTTATGGTGAAAAACAACTGTTTAAAAATATTGCGTTTTCTATCCAAGAAGGCGATAAGATTGGATTAATTGGAATCAATGGTACAGGGAAAAGTAGCTTAATGCGCATTTTAGCTCAACAAGGAACTAACCCTTATGTGGAAGAAGAGCCATTTGAAGGGGAGTTTACTTATCCTCATGATTACAGTGTGGCGTATTTACCACAAGAGACAAAATTAGATCCAGAAAAAACAGTGTTAGAAGTTGTCTTCAAAGGGGAAGCACCGATTATGCGTGCGGTGCGTCAATATGAAGAAGCTTTATTAGCAATGGAAGAAAAAGGCTATGATGAAGCGTGTCAAGCACAGTTTGAAAAAGCAGAAAATCGTATGAATGAAACGGATGCTTGGTTAGCAGAAACGAATGCGAAAATTATCTTACAACAGTTAGGAATTTCTGATTTACAACAAAAATGTGGTACGTTATCTGGAGGACAACAAAAACGTGTTGGCTTAGCTCAAGTATTGATTGCTCAACCTGATTTATTATTACTTGACGAACCAACTAACCACCTAGATTATCGTAGTATTTGTTGGTTAGAAAAATACTTACAACAATACAAAGGAGCACTTTTAGTCATTACCCATGACCGTTATTTCTTAGATCAAGTAACGAACCGAATTTTTGAATTAGACCATGGAATCATCTATGAATATCAAGGAAACTACCAAAGTTATTTAGAAGGAAAAGCGTTACGTTTAGAACAAGAAAAAGTGCAACAGCATAAGCAACAACGCCTATATAAACAAGAATTAGCTTGGATGCGTAAAGGGGTTGAAGCTCGTCGAACAAAACAAGAAGCACGTAAGAAACGTTTCTATGATTTAAAAGAAGCGATGAAATCGAATCAAAAAGAAGAAGCAGACTGGAACATTGATCTGGCAACTACTCGTCTTGGGAAAAAGGTATTAGCGATTGAAGAAGGTTCATTAGCTTTTGGCGACCATGTTCTTTTTACACATTTAAATCTTTTAATCCAAAATCATGAACGATTAGGGATTACAGGGGATAACGGAACAGGGAAAACTTCATTGTTAAATGTTTTAGCTGGGCGTTTACCACTAACGAGTGGCGTTTATGAAATTGGAGAAACGGTAAAAATCGCTTACTACACACAACAAAATGAAGGAATGGAAGATAATAAGCGTGTCATCCAATTTTTACAAGAAGTCGCAGAAGAAACAAGAACAAAAGATCAATCAATTGTCAGTGTGACAGAAATGCTAGAGCGTTTCTTATTCCCACGTTCTATGCACGGAACGTTAGTTGGAAAACTTTCTGGTGGAGAAAAACGTCGTCTGTATCTATTGAAATTATTAATTCAACAGCCAAATGTTCTTTTATTAGATGAACCAACCAATGACTTAGATATCGATACTTTGACTATCTTAGAAGACTATTTGAGTACTTTTCCAGGAGCAGTTATCACTGTGAGTCATGATCGTTACTTCTTAGATAAAGTAGCAGAACGTCTATTACTTTTTGAAAAAGGGGAAGACTTATCTTTATACTATGGTTCAGCTTCAGAATACTTTGCAGAGAAAGAACAATCTTTCCGTAAAACAACAAAGAAAGAAGAAAAACCAAAAGAACCAAAAGTAGAAGAAAAACCAGAAAAAGTAGAAAAGAAAAAACTAACGTATATGGAACAAAAAGAGTGGGAAACCATAGAAGAAGACATTGAACAGTTGGAAACTTCTATTTCTGAGATTGAAGATGAAATGAGTCAAAATACGACGGCAGATTTTGTTTATCTTGGAGAATTGCAACAAAAATTAGATGAGACCAACCAAGCGTTAGAAGAAAAATTGGAACGTTGGGAATATCTTTCTCAATATGTATAATCTATATTGACAACAATTGAGATCGTGATATAATACAAGAAAAAATTAATTGTATAAAGATGTAATAAGGTCATCAGTCTCTACCCATTACCGTAAATAATGGACTACAATTATTATGAAATTAATTTTTCTTTTTCATGATAAATTCGTACAAGAGCGTACCTTATTAAGGTATGCTCTTTTTTTGATGACAACATCGAAAGGAGATTATATGTTTGAAAAACTATTCAAATTAAGAGAGAATCATACCTCTGTGAAAAGGGAAGTCATCGCGGGAATTACCACCTTTCTTTCTGCAGGCTATATCTTAGCGGTGATTCCTAACATTCTTTCTCAAGCAGGGATGAATCGAACTTCGGTGGTTGTAACGACTGCGATTGTTTCAGCCTTATGTTCTTTTGCGATGGGATTCTTTGCAAATTATCCAATCACATTAGGGCCAGGAATTGGTACTGCTGCTTTATTTGCTTTTACTGTAGTGCCTCAATTAGGCAGTTGGCAAGCAGGACTAGCAGCTGTCTTTTTATCTGGTATTTTATTCTTTATTATTTCTTTGACTGGACTGCGTAAAATCATCATTGATGCAATTCCTGAACCGTTAAAATATGCGATTGGAATTGGAATTGGCTTTTTCATCATGTTCATCGGATTAAAAAATTCAAATATCATCGTAGCTGATCCAAATAATTTTGTAAAACTAGGGAATTTCACAAAACCAACAGTATTATTAGCTTTGATTGGAATTTTAATTACTATTGCTTTATTAGCTCGTGGTGTTCCTTTAGCTATCTTTTGGGGAATGATTGCAACGATTATCATAGGACTTTGCATGGGAGCGATGGGATTTTCTGGTATGCCTTCTTTTCCAAGTCATTTTGGCGTAGATTTTCGTTTAGATGAAATGGGTGGATTTATCCAAGGATTACCTGATTTATTCCATTCGATTCCTAATTTGATTTTAGTTTTATTTTCTTTTTTATTTATTGACTTTTTTGATACAACAGGAACATTACTAACCGTCAATCAACGTTTGAAAGTTGCGAATCCTAATTTAGGAGAAGAAAATATGCATAAGGCATTATTAGTAGATTCAGCAGCGAATATTTTTGGGAGTACAATAGGCGTTAGTAGTATGGCAACCTTGATTGAAAGTACAAGTGGAATTGAAGTAGGGGGACGTACTGGTCTAACTTCTATTGTTTCTGGATTATTATTTGGGCTATCTTTATATATTGCGCCATTTATTAATAGTCTAGTTACTCCTGCGGTAACAGCACCCGCACTAGTAGCTGTGGGGATTTTGATGAGTCAAGATTTAATTCGTATTCAATGGGATCATATTTTATATGCGGCTTGTTGTTTATTAACGATTTTGACGATGGTACTAAGTTTCTCTATTAGTAATGGAATTGCAGTAGGGTTTATTACTTATAGTTTTGTCGCTCTTGTTGTTGGAGATGGGAAAAAAGTCCATCCAATGATTTGGATTTTAGATGTTATTTTCATCTTGAACTTTTACTTAATGAACTTATAAAAAGAGGACCTTTTTAGGTCTTCTTCTTTTTTTCTACTGAAATTTGCGTTAGGATAATAGAAGAAAAGAAAGGAAGAGTTTATGACATCAACATTATGGAATCATTTAAAAACAATTACTCATCACCGACATTTAGTAATGAAAAATTGTTTCCGCTGTGGTTTATATAAAAGAGGTTTATTACATGATTTATCCAAATATTCGCCTCAAGAATTATACGTTCATCGTTATTGGACAGGAACTCATTCGCCAATTCATCAAGATAAGGTGGAACATGGAGGATGTTCAAAAGCATGGCTTCATCATAAAGGACATAATGCCCATCATTTAGAATATTGGTTAGATAATAGTAAAGAAGGAACTATTGCACAGCCGATGACAGATGAATATCTAGTGGAATTACTATGTGATCGCATTGGTGCTAGCAAAAATTATCTAAAAGACAAATACACGGACGCTTCGCCTTATGAATACAACGAGAAAACAAAACATACGATATTAACCCATCTCAAAACTGCACAACAAATTCATGATGCTTTATACTATTTAAAAGAAGTAGGGGAAGACCAATTCTTTAAAACTGTTCGAGAAGAATTAAAACGAAAGAAAAAGATTAAAAAATAGAGAAGTGAATTCACTTCTCTATTTTTTAATACTATAAATTATTTATTTTTTTAAATTTTTGTGAAAAAATACTAAAAATAAATAATTGACAATTATATTAAATATGTATTATTCTATTATTCGTATTTTATTTATTTTTATTAAAGAGGGGTTTTTATGTTTAAGAAAATATTATTGTTTTCTACAATATTATCTACAATAGGAATTAGTAATATTAGCATAGTTAATGCTAAAGAAAATCAAAGTACAATAGTAAATGATTGTAGTATTAATTTTAATAGCGAATGGTCTAAAGCTAAAAAAGAGGGATATACTAAGGAACAATTTAATAACATTATGTCTATTCCTAAACAACCTATTATTAATAGTCATAATTTAATGGAAAAGAGAGAAATGTTGAGTCCACAACAATCATCCGTTCTTAATACTGCTAAAAAATATTTAGGGGTTCCTTATGTTTGGGGAGGAACTAGTCCTTCTGGATTTGACTGTTCTGGACTTGTACAATATGTATATAAAGAAGCTATTAATTTATCTCTTCCTCGTGTTACAACAGAGCAAGAGAAGTGTGGTAAAGATGTTTCTTTAAATAATTTAAAAGTTGGAGATTTATTATTTTGGGGTGACAAGAACAATACATATCATGTAGCTATTTATGTTGGAAATGGACAATATATACATGCTCCACAACCAGGAGAAACTGTCAAATATGGAGAAATAAAATATTGGAAACCAGATTTTGCCAGACGTGTATTACCAGAATCTTCTTTAAGCCCAATACGTTGCGATAATTTTATGACAATTATTAGTAATAATACTGATTGTTATACAGATAAAACTTTAACTAAAGTAAAACAAAGTAGTAAAAATCTATATCAAAAGACATTACATGCTACCAATTATATAATAAATAATGATGGTAAAAAATATTATGAATTATATAATAATAAAAAAGAATTTCAGGGATATTTATGCGAAAGTGCATTAAAAATAAGCGACTATGGATCAGCAGGCAGTTTTATTTCAGATGATTATTATATTAAAATTCATCCAAAAGGAAATAATGCTAAGATTTGGAAAGATTTAGAATTAAAGAATTCTATTGGTACAGCTCAAGATCACGTTAATGAAATTTATCATGTAAAAGGACATTATAATAATTTTAATGGATATACTTATTTAAGTTTATATGATTCAAATGATAAATGGTTTGGATATGTTAATCGCCTGGATTGTTTAGAGGTTTCTAGTGTCTTAAATGATCATCATTCATATAAGAAATATGGAACCATTATAAATACAGGATTTAATATATACAAAGATACTATGCTAAAAAAAGCTATTTCTAGTACGAATAAATATTTAAATAAGACAGTATACATTCGTGGATACTATGATGCTTATGACAATCATAGATATATGAGTATATTTGAAGAAGATAAATCTGATCTTGATGATGGATTAAAATGGATTGGATATGTGGATTCAGATGCTTTAAAATTATCTGATCTTGAAGGTGATTCAAAAGAAGGAGTACCATTTAAACAAAAACCAAATACCTTAGTATCAGTTCAAAAAGATAATATAGCAATTTGGAAAGATTTAAATTTCACTCAACAATTAGGAGTGATAGAAAAAAATCATTGGTATGAAATTAAAAATAAATATCACCATTTTAATAATGATTGGTATGCTTCGATATATGATGTTAATCGTCAAAATGGAGAAAGAACTTTCATTGGGTATGCAAATATGGATGCATTAAAAATTGAGGAATATAATTTTGGAGAATATCATCCATTGAAAAAGATGGTTATAGTGGCAAAAAAAGATACTAAATATGGTTTATATACTCATCAATCATTGAGTGCAGATTGTATGATTAATAATTCTTTAAATATGGCTGGAAACACATACTACGCTCAAGGATATTATGATCGAATTCCTACAGAAGATAATAAAAAAGGTGGTCGTTTTTACTCTATAAGAGAATCTAAAGACGGAAAATGGTTAGGATATATGAGATCAACGGCATTTGAGCCTATTAAGTAATAGTTAAATAAAAAAAAGCGAACTCCAAAGAGTCCGCTTTTTTTTATTTGTCTAATAATCCATGTTCTTTAGCCCATTCCGTTTGAATTTCTGCTGTTTCTACTTGGATGACTGGGTCCCCACCACCATTATTGATGATTTCTTGACGTTGTCCTTCGGTAAGAACGTTCCCATCTTGATCATAAATTTTCTGTCCTTTAGAGGTTAACGCTGGACGATTATTTTTTTCTCTAATTTCTTTAGCAATTTTATTATGGTCAAGTGAAGCACATGATTCTGGACCTATTTCAGGAATAGTAGCTGCAGCAGAAATTCCTTCACCACTTTGACTTTGAGTTGTGTTTTCTGTTGGCGTCGAAGTAGAAGTAGCGATAGTTTGTTGTTGTAACTGTTTTTGACGATTACTTTCCTTCTTCGACGCTAATACTTTTTTTAATCGTTCGATTTCCTCTTTTTGTTTTTTATTTTCTTTCTTTAGTTTGTCCACATCAGCAGCACTTTTTTTATTTTTATCCTCTGCACTTTGCTTTTCTTTTTTTAATGTTTCCACTTCTTTACTTTGACTATCAATGGTGGACTGCAATTCTTTTTCTTTTGTTCCACAAGCGGATAAAGTTAATAATAAGCTTAACGAACAAAAGCTAACGAGTAATTTCTTCATAATATTCTCCTTGTGAAATGTTTATAATGTTATTTTATCACAAAATAGAAAAATAAAAATAAGTTATAAATATAGAATTAAAATATTTCTATTTGCTTTTCAAATCAAAATCAATTTAGAAATAAATCTTTTAGAAATTTGGTTTTAATTCTAATTATGAAATATAGTTAATGATATATTTTTAAGTTTTTATTTAGGAAGATTCATTTTTTATCATTTTATTATTGCTTTTGTTTCTTTCATGATAAGATAACAAAAAAAGGAGGAAACAATGAAAGAAAAAGGATTTTTACAAACCCCAACATTTAAAATTATTGCATTTACAATTGCTTATCTTTGTTTAGGCTATACACTTGCTCCATTATCGAGCCAATTTTATCAACAAACCTTCCATTGTTCGATGATGGATGCAGAAATGTTCCGCCAGTATGGATTCTTTGGTTTCCATTTTCTATGTTTGATTTTGGGAATTCTTATTTTTAGAAAAACACTGAAATTAGATATGACTCGCTTCAAAGAAAAAATTTGGAGCAATATGGGGAAAATCGTACTTACTTTCATTTTAATGTTAGTTGGTTCTATGGTTTTCTCATTCATTCAAAGTGATAATCAAGCAGCGGTAGATTCTTTAGCTAAAGTAGGTAGTCCTTTATCTAACTTCTTATTTATGATTACGGTTGGAATTATTGGACCGATGAACGAAGAATTATTATTCCGTGAAGTGATTATTGGTCAATTAGGTACAAAATTACCAAAATGGATTCTGGTCATCGCTTCTTCTATTCTATTTGGCTTGATTCATATCACTTCTCTTGATCAATTACCACAAGCCTTACCATATATTTGGAACGGATTAATGTTGAGTTTATTATATGTTCGTAGTAAAGATAATGTCCTATTATCTTCAGGAGCACATATGTTAAATAATATTGTTGGTATGCTCGTATAAAAATATTTATTGTGTATGATACAATCCCCGAAAGATTTCTTTTGGGGATATTTTTATGTTTTCTTCTTATTCTTTTGTGAAGCAAGTTACATTTAGTAAAGGAAAAGAAGCTTATAATGAAAGAGGAGTTAAGATTAAAAGGGGAGAAAAAGATGAAAAAAGGATATTTATTAGCATTAAGTAGCCTTTGCTTATGTGGAGGAATCCTTGCGACAACTGGATCAGCAGATGCCGCTGTAAAATGGGGAAACTATCATAAAGATGGACATTATGTAACCATCATGAAAAAAGGATATGGCTTCTACAAAGATAAAGACTTCAAGAAAAAAGCGACTACAAGTGATAAATTATATCATAAGACATATCTAGCTAAAGGATATTATAATTTATCAGATGGTCGTCGTTACATGAGCTTATATGATCATAATAAAAAATGGGTAGGATATGTTCGCTCTTCCGCAGTAAAAACAGCGAAAACTGCAGGAGGAATTGCGTTTAACACGGATAAAAAAGTAAAAGTCACAAAAAAAGACTATCGTATTTGGAAAGATTTAAATTTCAAAGAGAAAAAAGGTACAACAAATAGCTATTATAAAAAAACATTATATGTAAAACCACATTATAATCATTTCAATCAAAATGTTTATTATTCTTTATATACAAAAGAAAATGGCAAATGGATTGGTTATGTCAATAAAAATGCCGTTTCTGCAGTGAAAACTTCAAAACCATCAAAACCTGCAAATCCACAAGATTCATTAAGTGCGAATGAAGTGAATAAACAATTCCAACAAACAATTACAAATAGCGGTTGGAAAGGTCAATGGGTATCAAATAATGAGGATTACTTTGCTACTATGGATGCATTTGAAGGTGATGCAACTTCTGTTACTTGGAAAGGTGACAAAAACCCTAATCAAACATTAGGACAAGGGTCTGGAAATGCAACGATAAAAGAAAATGGTATGAATAAATTAAATAAATATAAATATGGTTACTCTCATACAATAACAATAAAAGGAGAAACTGATTCTCAATCTAACACAGAATATTACTTCTGGAACTAGAAAAATTTTTGAGTATTTAAGAAATTTGAGTATTGAAGCAAAATAACTAGGAATATAAGGAAAAGAAAAAGCGAACTCTTAGAAGTTCGCTTTTTGTTTTATATGCTTATTGTATTATAAAATGAAATACTTAATATAAAAAATGAATTAACTTACACTCTAAAAAATGTAAAGAAATGGTAGGCACATAAAGCTTTTATGGCAAGTTTTTTAGACACATCTCCAGATCTAACCATACCATGAAGAAATAAGTTTCTACATAAGGGAATCTCTCCTAAAATATTTAACTGACATATGAACTTTCCTTTATCAAATCCATGATAAAGTTGAGCAGGCGAAGCAGCATCAAAAAATAATTCTAGAAGCATTAATGTTTCCTCATCAAATGAATTATTCTTCTTTTGTTTTAATTCTTGAATTTTATTCATATATTCTTCTTTTTGTCCAATTGTGAAACTTTTATATTCAGCTCTTTCCTTTCTATTTTTAGAGAGATAATCATTAATGTTAGGTAATTAATGTTAGGTAATGATTTATTTTCTAAATAATTGATAAAATTTGTCAAAATAGATTCTATTTTATGTAGACATAAAATCACGATTTCAATATAGCGTTTTTGTACGTAAAGATCATATAGATATAAGTCGTTATTTGAAAATAAATCAATAAAGTTTCCTTTCGTATCTAATGTATTTTTAAATAAATTGTATAGTGATATATCTAATATTGATAAGGTATAATTATTGATATTCTTAGAGTTAAGTTGTGATAGCAGTTTAAAAATAGTATCATCAAATAATTTGAATGGCAAACTCCATATATGGACATACCAATCTATTTTATATAAGTTATAAGAAATAATTTTAAAATTATCACATACATATTTCACATTTTTTATATGTTCAGATTCGCTTAATGATGTAATAGCATCTTTAAAGATATTCTGTATATTTGTTTGCATTAACAAAATTTCATCAAGAATACAGCTATTGTTATTGATAAATAATTCTGAGTTTAAAGCGAATTTATTTAGATTATTATTTTTGGAAATTATTGCAGAATATGATTTCATATTAGGGGTTAATTTTTTGTAAGTATAGAGGAATGGTTTATTTATATTCTTCAAAAAATTTTCGACATAAATTTCTCCTTCCATAGTTTTTTGTTATTATATCATATAAATAACAAACTTTAGATTTCAATCTTTATCTAGGTATATATTTTTTTGCATATTTTCTAATATTATCAATAGATAAGGTTTTCATTTTTTATTTGTTTTATCTATTTTATATAGATTCACCAAATTAACAAAATCTGTAAAAGTATTTGTATTAATTTCAACATATAGAACTAATACAATATTATGCATCAATACATTGTCATATAGATATAACAATGATAAAATTATTTGTGTATTTTAAATATTTTTGTATTTTATTTTTATATAGAATGAAGCAATAAAGTGAGCATTTTCTTTTTCTAATTATAACTATTGTGCAAATTCAAGTTACTATGATTTGGAATATTGTAAATATTTTACGTAGTGGTTATAAAGCTCATGAATATGAAAAAGTTATTTTATCAATGACAATTATTAAACGTTTTCACGATGTATTACGATCCACATGTGATGTAGTCATAGAAACGAGTAGAAAAACAGAAAAATTTGCTAATGAGATGTGTCAGAAAATGCTAAACAAAGCATTTGGATATGATTTTAATAATATTAGTTCATTTACATTTGAAACATTATTATCCAATCCAACCTATATTGAGGAGAATTTTCGTTCTTATTTAAACAAATTCTCTGATAATGTTCAAGATGTACTATCAAATTTTGAATTTGATAAAGAGATTAGTAAGTTAGTTTCAGAAAATATGCTATTTTATATGATTAAAGGATTTAATAAATCATCATCTTATTTTGGATCTAAAGCAGTTATTAGTACCGATATGGGATATATTTTTGAGGAATTAATACGGAAATTCTTTGAAAGTTATGAAGCTGATGGAGGAGAATATTTCACCAGTCGTGACATTATCTACTCGATGACCAATTTATTACTAGTGGATAAGAAAGAAGTGCTTCAAGATGATAGTATTACGACAACGATATATGATCAAACAATGGGAACAGGACAAATGTTAGGCGCGATGACTGAACGTATTCATCATTTAAATTATCACTTATGAGCAAGAGTGAAATCATGAAATGTCAGAGTAGATATGATGATTCGTGGTGGTAACGTGAATAATATGAAAAAAAGACGACATATTATCTAATGATCAGTTTATAGCTCATCACTTCAATTATTGTATTTCTAATCCGCTATTTGTCGTTGATTGGAAATCATCAAAGGAAGCAATCACAGAAGGAACAGAAGGATATGAAATGAGAGATGCTGGACGTTTTGCGCCTGGATATCCAAGAATAAATGATGGACAACTCTTATTCTAATTAAATGGATTGTCTAAGTTAAAAGAAACAGGACGTATAACTATTATTCATGATGGAGTTGCTTTATTTTCAGGAAATACAGAAGAAGAAAGTGCTATTCGTCAATATATCGTTGAAAATGATTAATTAGAGGGCATTATTCGATTACCAAATGATCTGTTCTATAACACAGATATTGCGATGTATATTTGAATTTCAACTAAAAATAAATTAGGTTACGAAACGGAAAAATGCAACTGGTTAATGTATCAAAATGTTATGAAAAACGTCGTAAAAATATTGGAAAGAAGCATGTTGATATTACAATACCTTGTCGTGATTTGATGGTTAAATTCTAGATTTACCAATGAACTACTAGAACATCAAAATTTGAGTATTGAATCTAAAGTATATAATAATTTATCTTTTGGTTATACAAAAGTAATGATTGAAAGTCCATTATCCATTAAAGGACGAAAAGATAGATATAGAAGATATACAGTTAACAAAAAATATTGATGAATACTTTGAACGTGAAGTTAAATCTTTTAATCTAGACGCCTAAATGACGCATAAGAAGGATAAAATTGGCTATAAAATTTCATCTGCACGCTTATTCTACATATACGAAGTACCTGAATCTTCATAAGTAATTGCTAAACATATTCAAGAATCTGAAGCGCAAATGTAAGAAAAATTTAATCCTCTACTTTCAGGAGATCAAGACAATGGTTAAGGGAATGAAGGACAATGGTATTGAGTGGATAGGTCAAATCTTAGAAGATTGAGAAATTGTGAAAATAAAAATAATATTATATATGTTGGTAGTGGATCTACTTCAAATTCAAATGATAATAAATACCATGGTGGAAATATCAAATGAATTCAATTTGGAGATTTATATGATAAAAAATATTCTAAAAGCAAAAAAATGCTAATTTAATTAATGTTAAAAGATTATAAAGCATTAAAAAGAATAGAAGCTCCATTTTTATGCATTACAATGTGTGAAGTATCAAAGAGAATATAAAAAACCAATGATTTATAAATGAATATAGGGAAAAAGAAATATAAAGTGCAGATGATAGTATAAAAATTCGAAAGCATTATTGATATGGAATATGCAATCAACTTCTAAATAAAGTGAAATATTTTAAAATAATCATTTCAATGAATTGAAACAAACTGAAAAAAGGATTACAATTCAAATTTAATAAGATAAAAAAGAAAATAATTCTTTGAGATTAAAAACTAAGAATATAAATTATAAAAAACAAAAAATTCTATTAGAAGAATAGAGAAATAACGAAAAACTTGGGTGATAATATGAATGGCTATGGGAAAACAAATAAGAAGTTTAAGAATTGTTATTTTATGTCATCAATGTTACTATGCAGTTTTTTTATATTGATAACATCTTCCGCAACATTCTTTAAGTATATTTTTAATGATAAGGGGAGCTGGAACTCATATAACGGAATATGTTTTTTAATAAATATAATAATTGCCTTGATTCTTTTTATTTGGGGTGTAGGTGGTATTTTTATCATTAGAAAAATTATAAAAAACATTTCTACAGGATCAGCACAACGCCAAATTAAAGAAGTAAAATTAAATACTTCATTTAATGAGGGGATTTGGGAATTTATTTTCAGCTATTTTTTACCACTATTCTCTAGTTTTTCATTATATGATTATCCTGTTGCTACAACGTTAATTTGTTGGGGTTCATATATAATAATTTATTATTTTAATAGTCATTCATCTGATTTATTGCCTAATATTTTTTTAATTGTATTTAATTATGGAATTGTTAGAGGGAATAGTACCTTATCTATAAACGGCTATCAAATTAATATGGATGTATACATTATTGTACCATTAAAAAATAAAGAAAAATATCTTGGTCAAAAAAAAGCTAATTGTATATTTTTAGGGGATAGAAAGCAACCTCTTAATATAGGAATTATTAAGGAGTGATAAACTTGGAAAATAATATTTTAATATTGAATTTATCGAATGATATTAATGATTTTGATAAACGAATGTATTTTTTGGGTGGACAATCTAATAATGAGATAGAAGATGAGTTGAAAAAAGTGAATTTTCCAACTGAAAAACAAAAGAAAAGAATTAGATCTTGGGAGGAAGCATTTGATAGTCATGAAAGATTTACTCAATATTATATTACATTTGGCGAAGAAATTTATAGTAGTAATATTTTAAATAAACTCTCAAGTAGTATTAAATCAGATAATCATGATTATATACCTTGTTTAGATGAATTGTGCTCTTGTTTTAAAACTACCATGTTAGTAATCTACATTAAAGATAATGAGGCTTTTATTTTTGAAGAAAGTATAAAAAATATTTATTTAAGTAATAAAAAGATTTTATTTTCTAAAGAAAAATGGCAAGAACAAAATTCATATAGATTGAAAGCCATTGATGAAATAATATCTCTTCCAGTAGATAGAAAAAAATGTATTGCTAGTATTGATTTTGATGAGGAAAGATTTTATATTTATAACAGTTATGCTTTTGATGATTGTTTTAATCTATCAGAGTCGCAAAAAATATCAGCTAAAAATAATATACAAAAATTTAGAGATAGTATTTATAAAATTGCTAATGATCAAGTGAAAGTAATAATAGATATTGATATAGATAATGAAGAAAAATTTAATAATTTGATAGAATCGGACTCTAAAATATATGATCCTTTATCAAAATATACAAATAATAGGAAACGAAAAATTAATAGTATAGATATAGAACGAGTAAAATCAGTTATCGATTATTTAAATGAGTATGTAAAAAAAATTGAAAATACTCCATTTACCAAAGATAAGGTACCTATATTTAATAACGGAGAATTAATTGTAACACTAAATAGTTTACCTATTTTTGCTGCATTATTAGATAATAAAATTATTGTTTCTTTATTAGAAGGAAAAGTTAAAATTCCCTATTATAACAATTAATTAAAAGATGGATATAATAATAATTCAAATGGATGAGCGGAATTTTGAAGAAGATATTGAATATGCAATGACGCAAAATGGTTGGAAGAGTGAGAAATTTCGAGAGGTTGGATATAATGTAAAACTAGGGTTATGTTGAAGAAGCAAATAGATTAGAAATAAGACGAAGGAAGTAAAAAAGAAAAAGCGAACTCTTAAGAGTCCGCTTTTTTTATAGGTTTTATTTTTTTAATGTAATAGCTTTATCTGTAAGATAACCTAAGAAATCGCCATCTTTTTGGCTGTACACTGCATAGTATACACTACCATCTGCACATTGGAATTTATCTTTTAGATAGACTTCTTTATTGGCCCATTTTTTAGTTGTGCTTTGAATATTATTGAAAGTGAAATCTTTCCATAAAACATAGTCTCGGCCATTGATAGTTCCTGTAGCTGCGACCGCAATTGGTGCACCTTCCATTGTTTTTCCACCATTATGACCTAAAGTAGTTGCTTTTTCATCGATATAGCCAACCCATTTATTATCGTTGTCATAAAGACTTAAGAAACGATCATTGTTTGTAGAAGTGTAGTATCCTTTTGCGAAATATGTTTTTTGATATAGTTTATCAGAAATCGTTTTTACTTTCGTTAATTCTTTGTCACGATAAATATTGAATCCTTTTTTCGTAATAGAAACATATTTTTTATAATTTTTGTATTTATCTAAGGTTCCTTTTGTATAAGAAATCGCATGGTCATTGACATAACCTAACCATTTATTTTCTTTGTTATAAAGGGAAGCGTAAGTCGCTCCGTTGAAGTGGTGATATTCACCTTTTACAAAAAGTACTTGTTGATATAGGTTATCGGTATTACCACGTTTCTTTTTAAATGTTAAATCTTTCCATAGATCATAATCTTTTTTCACAACTTTAGCATTGCGTTTTACAGAGTAATAAATACCCCCTTGGTCTGGCGCAACTTCCATATTTTTTTCAGAAAGATAGCCTAACCATTTATCTTTGTTGTTATAAACAGAGTAATATTTCACACCATCAATTGTGTAGTAACGTTTTGCTTTTAATGTTGTATGGTAATAATCTGCTAAATTCGCTTTTTTAGTTTTTAATGTTAAATCTTTATATGTGTAGTCAGAATTGTTAATTACAGAAACATAAGTATCTTTCAATTCTGTCGCTTCAGAAGTTGAAGTATCTCCTTTGATTACTCGACGAATAGAAGAAGGAGTACCTAAATTTTTCAGATCCATAGTTTTTACTTTAGAAGTACCACTTGTGGCGATGACTTGATTATCTCCAACATAAACACCGTTATAAGTATTATTATTGAAGAAGACCATATCTCCAGGTTGGATATCTTTCATCGTAACTGCTGTACCTTTAGTGGCTTGTTCACTCACAGAACGACCAACATTCATATTCAAGGCTGTTTTGTATACATATTGAACAAGTCCAGAGCAGTCAAAACCTGTTTCTGGAGTATTTCCATTCGCAGCATATTTCACACCAACTTGTTTTTTAGCTACATCTACTACTTTTTGTTGAGCTGTAGATAACGCTGCTTTTACTTTAGAAATTTGTGTTGCTTTTGCATCTGCAGGTTTTGTAGCTGCAGCACAAACTTCAGTGATTCCTACGCTAGAAACTGCCAATAAAATAGAAGTATTCATAATCCATTTTTTCTTCATCATTGTCATCCTTTCTGTAAGACCATTCACATGTCATATTCTGTAACTTTATTGTAACATTTTTGTAACGTTATAGGGTAGTAGTATTGAAAAAATTTTTGTTTTTTCAAGTTATCCATCATTATATAGTAAAAAACCTCTTCGTCAATAGTGAATCTTTTCTTAAGTGTGTTCATTATTGATAACTTTATTTATCTTCTATAATAAAGAAGAGGAGGAGAGTATAATGTTTCAATATAAGAAAAGGACGAAAAGAAGAAGAGAGGTCCATCCACAAAAGGATAGAGAGGATATGATTACTGCGATTCGCAAAATTTATAAAGAGGTGCATCCTTTACCGCAAGGAGTAGAAGAAATCCTTGTTCGCGCGATGAAACGATTGAACAAAGAAAAGGATATTGAATATGCGGCGTATCGAATTTGTACAGATTTAATATTAGAAAGTAAAAAAGATCCTACAATAGGAAGCATTTCTGCTTATCCTAAAGAAATTCAAGAACTATATGCATTGTGTTATGACATCGGGCAATATTTTTTTGAAGGATTATGTTGATATAAGAAAAAGCGAACTCTTAGGAGCTCGCTTTTTTGTATGTTTAATGAGTGAAGCCATAAGTTCCTTTCTTTTTCACCACATCAGAACCATCGACAAGATGAGCTTCATTCAATTCTTTAATACTATCTTTCAAGTCATTGATAAATTCAATGGCCTCATTCATTCCAAGGTCGGCACGACAGACGACACGTTGAACAATTAAATCTTGTAAATTTTTAGACATTGGATAGGTAGGGACTTGCCAACCACGCATACGTAAATGATCAGATAAATCATATAACGTCCAAGGAACATCAATCTCTTCTTTTAATGTATAACAAAGAACAGGTAAGTGTTCGGCACCATTTACCATGGTGAAGTATCCAGTTTCTTTCAATTCTTTTTCGATATACATCGCGACTTTATGCGTACGTAAATGGATTTCTTTATAACCATCAAAGCCAAAACGAATGAAATTATAATACTGTCCAATAATTTGTGAGGCACTACGAGAGAAGTTAATTGCCATCGTAGGAAGTTCACCACCAAGGTAACTAACATTAAAGATCAATTTTTCTGGTAGATATTTTTTATCACGCCATAATACCCAGCCAATTCCAGGATAAACTAAACCATATTTATGTCCTGAAGCATTAATAGAAATGACATTTTTTAAACGGAAGTCCCAAGGAATTTCTGGTTCTACAAAAGGAGTATAAAATCCTCCTGAGGCAGCATCGACGTGAATATAAACCGGGAACTCACTTTCTTGGTTATGTTTTTCTACTAAAGCATCCAATGTTTTTAAATCGTCATAGCGGCCACTATAGGTGATGCCCATAATGCCAACAATCCCGATGGTATATTCATCGACATAATCCATCACGGTATCCATGTTTAAAGAAAGATGTTCTTTATCCATAGGAACTTCACGCAATTCAATATCCCAATAGGTACAAAATTTCTCCCAACAAACTTGATAACCAGAAGAAATGACAAGATTTGGTCGTTGTTTTGTTCGATCTAATCCTTGAGCTTCTGCTCGTTGTTGCCAAGAGAATTTCATCGCGATTCCTGCTAACATACAAGCTTCAGAAGAGCCGACAGTAGAAGTTCCAATAAATTCTTCTTTTTCAGAAGCGTGCCACAAATCTCCAATAATATTCACACAACGATTTTCAATCTCTGTCATGCGTGGATATTCAGACTTATCAATCGCATTAATCGATAAGGTTTGTGCCATTAATTCTGTAGCTTCTGGTTCCATATAGGTTTGGCAGAAGGTTGCTAAATTTTGACGAGCATTTCCTTCATCCACTAACTGGTCTTGAACTACACGAGACGCGATGCGTGGCTCTACTCCTTTTTGATTCAAACGATATTTTGGCAGTGGATCTCCTTCAAGAGAAGAACCAAAAATTGGATCTAAGTAAGGATTTTCCTCCTGATTCTTTTTTCCATATAACATCCAATCACTCCTTTTTCATTTTTACTACCAAGTTCATTTTATCACTTAATGGTTAGAAAATAGAAAGAGAAGGATTGAGGGAAAAGAATTGAATAACAGAGAGAATTGCAATGAAGAATTGTTTTTATTATGATAAAATTAGTTTTATTATTAAAGAATATAGATGAATTTTAAGAAATATAGAGGAGATAAAATGTCAAAGATAGAAGCTCATGAAGAAACATTAAAAAGTTATTTGCAAATAGAAAATGGTTCATTATTCATTCCTTATTCTCAACGTCCTTATGAATGGACAGAGAAGCAGGTAAAGCGATTATTTGAAGATCTAATTATATTGAATAATTCAAATGTGGAAATACATATGTTGAATTTTTTTACCTTGTCAAAAGAAAATGATAATTTATCTATTTTTGATGGACAACAACGGACAATTACCACCATATTATTTATCGGAGCAATAGCTAATATTGCTAAAAAAGAAGGGTTTACAAAATTAGGAAAAGAAATCGTAGAAACATATATAAAGAAAACAGGAAGTGAATTGGAAGGAAATAATGATAAATTGAAAATTCTTTTTGATTCAAATCATAAAGAATCTGAATCATTTTTGTATTCTATCATCGAAGATCCTAATTATACTATAGATATCGACAGTATAGATTCAGGTTCTAAAAACACTGTACAGTCAATTGAAAAAAACTATCATTTATTAGAAAAACTTATCGATGATTATTTAAAAGATTCTAACTTTAATACTTTGGAAGATAATAGTAAGAAAAAATTTATCATTTCTCTTTTTAATGATATCCTTACTAAAACTCAATTGATAACAATAATAACAGAAAATGATAGTTTAGCAATGGCTATGTTTGAAACATTGAATAATACTGGAAAACAGTTGGAAAATTTTTTTGTTTTGAAGAATGATATTATTTCTACAACAGATGTAGAGCCAATAAAAGAACTTTGGGAAAATATAGAAGTTTCTTTGGATAGTATTAATTACAATCAATTTCTTACTACATTTGCAACTATTTTGTTAGGGAAAGTATCAAAGGATAATTTGTTGAATAAATTATATAGTATATTCCCAAAGAAAGATGTTCAAAAAATGAAAGAGTTATTGAAGTTGATGGATGAAGGATCTATTAATTATCGATATATATGTATTCCAGATACAATGTATAACAATAAAAAATATACTAATACTTATGAAATAGAAAAATTTATTAAATATTCTCGTGCAATTGATTTATTTCATATTCGACAACATTTTCCTATATTGCTAGCAATGTTTATGCATCCATCTCAATATTTACTAGAAGATATCATCAAAGTTCAAAAATCTATTTTAGCTCTAACTATAAGTAAATTTTATTTTTGTTCTGAAAAGGCTAATAAAATTGAAAAATCATTTGCTAACTTAGCTCATAAGATATATACAGATAAAATCAATACATTAGAAATATTAGAAAATATAAAAATAGAATTTCCTATTCTAAATTTATTAAAAAATAATATTGAAAATTTTGAGGTACGTAGGCAAAATCATAAAATAAAATTTTTATTAAGAGAAACTTATAATCATAAATATAATAAAGAAACGGTTATTAAAGAAGATACCAAAAACATTCATTATGAACATATATTACCTCAAACTATTAGTAGTGATAGTGAATGGAGTAAGATGTTTACTGTTGAAGAACATGAAAGATATTATAAGTATATAGGTAATGGTACGTTATTATTGAATTCTATTAATGCATCTATTAAGAATAGTGATTTTAGCATAAAAAAAAGTAAATATTTAGAAAGTAGCATTATTGAAAATCAAAAATTGTGTTTAGAAAATGATATATGGGATAAAAAAGCTATTGAAAGAAGAACAAAATCTTTAGCTGTAGATATTATCAAATACTTAAATTCTCTATGTAATGTTTATACAGATATATAAATAAAAAAGATGATGGGTTTTCATCATCTTTTTTATTTTGAAAACCTTTCCAAATATTAAAAAAATGTTAAATCAATGATATGATAAAAATATGAAAAATTTTGTTATCTTATCAAGGAGGTCTTATGATTAATAAACAAAAAAGTGCAGGGATAGCCTATTTATTGGAAATTTTACTTTTCAATTTTGGGGCAGGATGGTTTTATTTAAACCGTATTGCTCATGCAGTCATTCATTTAGTATGTGGACTTATTTTTGGTTCTATATCTTGGTATATGGCTTGGTTATTAATTATTGCTAATCGATTGGATGCAATAAATGATACTAGTATTTATGTAACGAATCTAATGACAAATACACCTATTCGCTTCTTGATTTTTGTTTTATACATCTTTTGGTTCATTTGGGATATGATTGTATTGAAGAGTGCAATCGATGAAACGAATAAAGAAATTATGGAACAAGATCAAAATTATATGATGCGAATGTCACAAATGTTTGGTCATAATCCACAGTCACCTGTTCCAACTTCTGCAGCTACTCCAGTAGAACAAAAAGTGGAACCAACTACAGTTCAACCTACAACGCAACGTAAAAAACAAGCAACAAGTACAATGAATAATCAATTGGATTCTAAAGCTTGGGCAAAAGTAGTACAAAATGAAAAACAAACAGAGGAATATCAAAAATTCCAAAATGCGTACTATGATATTACGAATCATTTAGAAAATGGAAAATTAAAACGTAGTTATCAACTATTGGAAGATGAGGATTATGTAACAGCGAGTCAATATTTTGAAGAATTGTTGATTGCTGGAGAAGATCAATCTTTAGTTTATTTGGGTCGTAGTTTAGCAAATTTAGAAATTCATTCTCCAGAAATGATGTTCTTATGCGGACACATGTTAAAAAAAGATAATAATTTCCAACGTGGAAGTCGCTTAGAGGATGAAGGTCATACGATTTATGAATTATTCAATCAATTAATGCAACGAGCACAGAAAAAATATGAAGCAATTGTGGTTTATCAGTCGGTAGAAGCTCGAAAAAATATGAATTATGACCAAATTATTCATGAATTAACTCCTTATAAAGAGGAATTAAATTCAGAGATTTTTTCTCGTTTACAACAAGAACGAGAAGAGATTTATAATCGCTCAGTGAAAATGCAAGAAGAAGAGACTCCTTCTATTGAGTACTTCACCACATTACATTCTCAATATGCTTGGTGTGGGGAATATAAAGACGCACCACAACGAATGAAAGAATTAACAGAACAAAGAATGGTATTTGAAGCCCAACAGAAGAAAAAAACTCAACGTTTATGGATTACCATTGCTTCTTCTATTGCAGTTCTTGTCGTGGTTAGTGTTTCTGGATATTTTATGTATCGCAATTATGAGGGAAGTACTTCTTTAAATCACTTAAGCGTTAAAGAACGTATGGCTATTGAAGAATTTTGTAAGAAAAATGAATTGAATTCCAAAGAATTTATTTGGAAAAAAGAAAAAGATTCAAGTAAAGAATTTATTTATATTACTTATGAGCCAATTCAATTATTTAAAGATAGTCCACAAGAAGAGGGCTCTTCAGAAATCGGTCGAGATCAAACGATTTATATCAATCCTAAAGATAAAAAAGAATAGAAAAAGTAATAATGGTTGGATAAAAACATAAATGGAGAACATGATGTCAGAATTCAATCAACAGAAAAATGAATTATTAAATGAACTAGAAAAACTAGAAGATGGAGGAACAAAAGAACCACCAAAAAAAGGAAGTTCTTCGTTTTTTACTCCCAAACAAAAGAAAACAGAAAATAAAAAAAGTATCGTAGGTATGATTTTACCTATTTTATGTGTAATTATCTTTATTGGTATGATTGGTATGATTTTACAATTTAATGCCTCTCGCACACAATCAACAAAAGATAACTCCGGCTCTATCGTAGCACCTTCGAATCGTGAAGAAATGAAAAAAGTTCTTTCTAGTGCCAAAGTTTCATTAGTAGATAATAGATTATATATTGACCAAGAAGTCAATCATAATACATTAGTGCGCTCTACATTATCTGTAGAGAAAAAAGATGGAAACTATATTTTTGAATCAGCGGATAATTTTGTACGCTATGAAATTGGTAGTGGCTCTTTATTAACGGATGCTACAGTAGAGACAGATGATAATACGTATGATTTTAATACCAATTCAGATGCGATGATGAATTATGATAATACTCATGATGGAAATGGACAATATTTTGTCCTATCTAATGAAAATTTAGAAGATAGTGATATCGATATGTTAGAAGTTTTACAAAATATGGCTTCTAGCGATAATGTAAGCATTCATTATACTACAAGTGGTGGGTCAGGAGAAGAACCGATATCCACAGAAGATGCAGAAGATACTTATAATAAAATGCAAGAAAATACAGAAATGGCAAAAGTCTTAGAAAATCAAAGTATTTCAATTGATGAAGCCCAAAAATACTTGGAAAAAGGGAAAGAAGAGCGCAAAAAAGTATATAAAGAACAAGCAGCACAAGCGAAAAAAGATTTGAAGAAATACACAAAAATCAAGCGAGGAAATTCTACATACTGCCTTCGTTCTCTAAGTGAAGACGTATCTGTCGGCTACTTATTTGTCAAAACAGATGATGGAAATGTTGCAGGATCACCTTGTGTAACGTTTAGAAATAATGTTTATTTAAGTGATGTTACTTTTGAATCAGAAAATGAAACTTTCATGTTTGATGATGGAGATTCTTCAGATTCTATTGTCACTTACTTTGATTATAATGGAGAAAAATATACAGCACTAATTCAAACTTCAAATAAACTAGATGTTGTCAATGTAATGAATGCTCTTTCTAAAACAGGAGCAGATATGCGCGCAATCGCCCAAAACTTCAGTGATTCAAATACACAGTATTTTGATGCAGAATTTTATGGTAAAATCTATAAATCTTTACAAGTAGTTATGGATGAAGTAAAACCTTTACTTGGTGAAAAGTATAGTATATTAGATTAATACAGAACAAGACGATGAATTTTCATCGTCTTTTTTGTTGGAAAACGTTTTTATCTTTATTTTTTATTAATTTATGGTATATTTATGATAATAAAAGAAGAAAGATTCTAGAAAAGAGGCGTAGTATGAAGTGGTATGCTGGGGGACAAGAACGAAAAAAGGTCGCAATGAAATTATTGATTGAGTTATATCAATCGACAGAAGACCCTATTTTAAAAGAATTCTTTGCGAAATACATTAGAGAGTTAGATTGGGGGACTTCGATTCCTTTTGCATTAAGCGCGATGAATATTGAAATGGCAAGTGTCTTGTTGAAAAATAAAATTCTATTGACAAAAGAACAGGAAGAAAAAGTCGAAGAATTGAGAAAAATGTCAAATATTCGCTATGGTTACCCTAACTAAAAAGAAGAGAGAAAGTAAGACAAATCAAAAATATAGAAGTAAAATGGAATTAAAAGAAAAAGAGTGAGGGTTACAATGAATATTGATAAATTTATTACTCGTTCCATTTTAGTCTGTATTTTTGCTTTCTTTGTCTTAGAAACTATCCTTCCTGGATCTTGGGTCTCTTAGATAAAAGAGCATGCGATTTATATCATTGCCTTATATATTGTTTTTATGGATGGTTTTGGTGAATCTTTGATTTATCGTATAGCTGCATTATTTGGCGAAGATCTAGATGGAAGTGCGAATTATAAAGGTAAACATAGTAAGAAAAAATAAGTGAATGAAAGAAAAAGAGAGTGGTTGGATGTCAAAAAAAGAAGAGCAACAATTGTTGCAGCAAATTCATTTAGCGTATAACGATGTAGTGAAGACAAGTCCTGAATTTGCACAATTATTATTGGATGCGTATCAATCGATTGAAAAAGGCGAATCCTATCAAATTATTTGTACAAGAATTGGCTATACTTGTGCTAAGTATGCATTGAATCATTATTCAGAATTAACAGAAAATGTCGCCAATTGCATTCAATTGATTGAAAAAATTGATCGTACCTATCGAGGATGGGCAACGATTATTTAAGAAATGAAATAAGAGAGATGAGAATGAAAATTCTCATCTTTTTTATTTTAAATCCATATTTTTTTATAAAATAATCTATGGTATGCTTAAAAATGAATAGGAATAATGGAGGAAAAGAAATATGAGTATGTATGTTATCCCTGCGAATACAAAATATTATGACGTTTGTAGCGCATTTTTAGAAAATAAAGAAATTGACTGGACACAACGAGGAAATTTTGAAGTAGGTGATTATATATATATCTATTTGGGAGAACCTTATCAAAAAATTGCATTTTTAACAGAGGTAACAGAGATTAATATTCCTTTTGAATTTTCAATTGATGATTCGAAGTATTGGATTGACCCAACAAAAAGACAAAATCAAAATCAAAACTTTGTGCGATTAAAATTGGTATATAATCTTTTGGAAAAAGGTGGTATTTCTTATTCAGAATTAAAAGAAAAAGGTTTACGAGGAAATATACAAGGAGTTCGTAAAGTTTATAAAAATTCTGTAGAGCCTCAACTAAAATGGGGAGATTATTTGATTCGTAGAACAAAGAATATTATAAGTTAAAAATAAAACATACAAATGATGGAAGGATTATATATGGAATATAAAATAGATACATATGATTTTGATAAAAATTTAAAAAATGAAATAGAAAATAATGATAGCATTAATGAATGGCCAGTTGTATATATGATACATGGTAAAAATGAAATGTATATAGGAGAGACAAATGATGTAAATATGCGTATGAATCAGCATTTGTCTACAAAAGAACGATATACAAAATTAAATCGAGTAAATATCATTTCTAATGAAAAGTTTAACAAATCTGCAATCCTAGATTTAGAAGCTTTATTAATTGAATATATTTCCGCAGATGGTAGATATAAGTTACAAAATAGAAACGGTGGTCAAAGTAAAAATCATAAATATTATCAAAAAGATATGTATTTAGATTCTTTTGAAAATTTATGGAAACAATTAATGGAAAAAAAATTAGTTAACCATACTTTAGAAGAAATTAAGAATACAGATTTATTCAAATATTCTCCATACAAAACTTTTACTAATCAGCAAAATTCTATTGTTAAATCTATAATCAACAAAATTTTAAATGATCATAATAGTAATCATAAAAATTTTATTATCGAGGGAGGCGCAGGAACAGGGAAAAGTGTTTTAGCTGTATATTTGGTTAAGCAATTAACGGATATATTTAAAGAAAAAAATATTGATGTTAATATAGCTCTTGTCGTTCCAGTAAAATCATTGAGAAAAACTTATAAAGAGGTATTTGGACAAATTTATGGATTAAAAAAATCTATGGTTGTATCTCCAACGGAAACCTTTAAAAAAGATTATGATATTTTAATTGTTGATGAGGCACATAGGCTAAAACGTAGATTTGGACTGACAAATTATAAATCTTTTGACAACAATAATAAGAAAATTAAGGATGAAAATGGAACAGAATTAGATTGGATTTTAAATAATTCGAAATATTCAATATTTTTTTATGATAGAGGACAATCTGTATTACCATCTGATGTAAGAAGCTCTCAATTTAGAAAAATTATGACTAAAGATAATATCTACAAATTAGATACTCAAATGAGAGTTATAGCAGGAGATGAGTATATCAATTTTATTAATGAACTATTTAAAGATAATAATTTATACCGTTTAAATCAATATTCTATCAAAGACTATGATCTAAAATTATTTACAAATTTAGATAATATGATTAATAGTATTAAAAAATTAGATGATGAGTATGGACTATGTAGGATAGTCGCAGGTTATTCATGGGATTGGAAAACTAAAGAATTAACTTATAAGGAAGCTATAGAGAAGGATATCTATGATATTGTGATTGGAAATACCAAATTAATATGGAATAAAAAGGATGAAGACTGGATTAATAGTGAAAATTCTATTAATGAAGTTGGTTGTATACATACAGTTCAAGGATATGATCTTAATTACGTTGGGGTAATTTTCGGAAAAGAAATAGATTATATTGATGGTCACTTTGTAATATATAAAGATAATTATAAAGATAAAAAAGGTAAATTGAAGGCTACCGAAATTTCTTTGAAGGATTATGAAGCTTCTTTAAAAGAGTATATTATTAAAATTTATAAAGTTTTACTAAGTAGAGGGATTAAAGGATGTTATATCTACTGTGTAAATCCAGGATTGAGAGAATATTTTTCTAAAGCATTTGATATAGCATCTCATTAAATTATATAAGAAGGTATTTTAATTATGAACAAAACAAATTATGTTAGAGAAATAGTGGATAGCTATTGTGTATTAGATGTAGAAACCACTGGATTATCTCCTTATTTAGATAATATAATTGAGGTTAGCATCTTAAAAGTTGAAAATAACCAAATTATTGATACATATTCACAATTAGTTGACCCTGAAATTACTTTGGATGATTTCATAATTAACTTAACAGGCATTGATAATAATATGTTGGTAAATATGCCTAAAATATATGAAATAGAGAGTGAAGTGTTAAACTTTATAGGCACTGATATTATTGTAGGACATCATACTTCATTTGATATACGATTTTTATCTCAAAACTTTAAAGAAGAAGTGAACAATAAATATATTGATACAATACAATTTTCTAGAAAGCTGTATCCAGAGTTAAGAAATTATAAGCTTTCAACTTTAACAGAATATTTGAATTTACATGAGAATACACATAGGTCTTTGGATGATTGTATATCAACAAAGGAACTATATGATAGGATTAAAAATGATATGAAAGAGAAAAATTTAACGATTCAAGATTTATGGAAAAAAAGCTATAAATCTAAATCCAAATTAGATCTTACTTCTATACATCCAGAAAATGAAAATATAGATGAAGATAATTTCTTTTTTAATAAACATATTGTTTTTACAGGGAAATTAGAAACAATGACTAGAAAAGAAGCTTGTCAATTAGTAGTTAATAAAGGTGGAATTTTAGATAATTCTGTTTGTAAGAAAACAAATTATTTAATATTGGGAAATAATGACTATAATAAGTCTATTAAAGATGGAAAATCAGTAAAACAAAAGAAAGCAGAAAATTTAAAATTAAATGGGCAAGATATAGATATTATAGATGAACAAACTTTTTATGATTTAATTAATGAATAACTTTTATAAAACGAGTCCTTGATGGCTCGTTTTTTGCTTTCTAATTGTGAAAAATGATTCATGTTGTCAAAAAATAGGCTTTTCGTTACAATGAAGGTGATTGAGAAAGGTTTTCATTTAAACCTGTTTCTCAATACTATGGATAATAATGGAGATAATGAAATGGAAAAACTATTGACGTTACCTTTATGGCAGTTAGCTCTTTTAGCGACGTTATTTACCTATGGGATGACGGCTTTAGGAGCAGCATTGGTTTTCTTTTTTAAAGAGATTAAACCCAATGCGCTAAAATTAATGCTAGGCTTTGCTTCCGGTATCATGGTGGCAGCAAGCTTTTGGTCTTTACTAGATCCTGCGATTGAAAAGGCGGAGGAAAATGGACAAATTGCTTGGCTAATTGTCGCAGCAGGATTTGCTTGTGGAGGATTAGTGTTGTATTTAGCAGATCGCATTTTACCACACTTACATATTGGAGCAAGTGAGCCAGAAGGGAAAAAGACGAGTTGGCAACGAAGTGTTCTTTTAGTGCTATCAATTACTTTGCATAATATTCCAGAAGGATTAGCAGTAGGGGTGGCTTTTGGAGCGCTTCAAGGAAGTAACAATATGGAACAAGCACTGATTGGTGCGATGACGATTGCGCTAGGGATGGGGATTCAAAACTTCCCAGAAGGGGCAGCAGTATCCATTCCATTGCGTCAAGAAGGAATGAGTCTTGGCAAATCCTTCTTCTATGGACAAGCATCAGGAATCGTAGAGCCAATCTTTGGGGTGTTAGGAGTACTTTTAGTTACGAGCATGGCTAGTATTTTACCGTTTGCCTTAGCTTTTGCGGCAGGCGCGATGATTTATGTAGTAGCAGAAGAACTAATTCCCGAAGCCAAACAATATGGAAATGATCATTATATGGTTTTTGGTCTAATGGCTGGATTTATTATTATGATGATTTTAGATGTAGCGTTAGGCTAGAAGATAAAAGAAAAGAACCTAGTATCAAATACTAGGTTCTTTTTTATGATTGATTATGCATTTTGTTTTTTCTTTAATAAACCAAGAATTACACCACTGATTACCGCACCTAAAGCGATTAATCCTAAGTATAAGAATGGGTGGCTTACTAACATGATAACGAAGATACCACCGTGAGGAGCCATTAATTTAATGTTCATTAAACCAACTAATCCTCCAGTTACCGCAGAACCAATGATGAAACTTGGAATCGCACGTAGTGGATCAGCGGCGGCAAATGGGATTGCCCCTTCAGTAACGAAAGATAGACCCATAACGATATTTGATAATCCAGCATCGCGTTCTTCTTTTGTAAATTTATTACGGAATAAAGTTGTCGCAACAAAGATTGCCAAAGGAGGAACCATACCACCAGCCATTGTGGCAGCCATCATTACAGAACCACCAGAAGCTACGCTTGCTGCTAAAGTACCTGTCGCAAAGACATAAGCTGCTTTGTTTACAGGACCACCTAAGTCTACAGCCATCATACCTGCTAATAATGCACCTAATAGAACTGCGCTTGTACCGCTCATTCCGTTTAAGAAACCATTTAACGCATCATTGATTGCTTTCATTGGAATGTTAATTAATAACATAGCAAATCCAGTAACCATTACTCCAAATAGTGGGTATAATAACACACTACGGATACCTGCTAATGCATTTGGTAAGTAAGAGAAGACTTTCTTCACACCTAATACTAAGTATCCAGCAGCAAAACCACCTACTAAAGCACCTAAGAATCCAGCACCACCTGCGTTTGCTAACGCACCAGCAACAAATCCGGCTACTAAACCAGGACGGTCTGCAATACTTGAAGCAATAAATCCAGCTAATACAGGTAACATGAAGCCAAATGCAGCATCACCGATTTGTTTAAACATCGCAGCTGCAGGGTGGTAAGAACCTAATTGTGCTAAATGATCTTTAGGAACTCCCATCGTTTGGTCAATCAAGAAGGCAAGTGCAATCATGATTCCGCCACCGATAATGAATGGTAACATTGTAGAAACCCCATTCATTAAGTGTTTATAAATTGTTTGCCATACAGAAGTTGGTTGTGCTTTTTCTTCTGTCGCTACGGATTGATCAGCTTCATAAATTGGGCAACGATCAGATAATGCTTCGTCAATTAATACTTCTGGTTTACGAACTCCATCAGCTACTGGACGGAATAATACGCGTTTTCCAGCAAAGCGAGCAGTTTCCACTTTTTTATCTGCAGCAATAATAACAGCTTGTGCTTTCGCAATTTCATCGCTTGTTAAAACGTTTTTCGCTCCATCTGAACCATTGGTTTCTACTTTGATGTTCACGTTTAAATCTTTCGCTGCTTGATACAATGCTTTTTCTGCCATATAAGTGTGGGCAATTCCTGTTGGACAAGCAGTAACCGCAACGATAAATGGAGCATCGTTATTTTCTTCAACTGCAGGTTGATTTTGTTTTTCTTCTTCTTTTTGTTCTTCTTTAAATAACTCGATCACTTGTTCTTTAGATGTTACTTCTTTTAATTTTCCAACAAAAGAAGGATTCATCAATAATTGAGATAGGGCAGATAATGCTTGTAAATGTTCATTATTTGCGCCTTCTGGAGCAGCAATCATGAAGAATAAATGAGTGTTTTGACCATCTAATGCTTCATAATCTAAACCTTGTTTACTACGAGCAAATAAAACGGTTGCTTGTTTTACGCTAGCACATTTTGCGTGAGGGATAGCAATACCATCTCCTAATCCAGTAGAGCTTTGTGCTTCACGTTTTAAAATTCCTTCTTTAAATGAAGCAACATCTTGGATCACTCCTGCTTCATATAAACGCTGCACCATTTCATCAATGGCATCTGCTTTGTTTGTTGCTTTTAAATCTAAGATCATGCAATCTTGATTCAGTAACTTTGTTACGTCCATCTTGTATCTCCTTGTGATTATATTTTAATTTTTCCTTTTTTATTTGTATCTTATATATCTTTCTTTTATCTGTACGAGGGGATCTTGTATTTTTCTTTTTTCTTTCTTATTTTTCTTTCTTATTTAATTTTTTCAATGACAACTTCGTTATAGCATTCTTGAATGAAGTCTGCCGTAGCTAAGTCATCAGAAAAAGCAGTAGCACTTCCGCAAGCAACGCCCATTTTGAAGGCTTCTAATGGATTCTTTGTTTGTGCATAAGTTCCTGTGAACCCAGCAATCATAGAATCACCAGCGCCGACTGAATTTTTTAATGGTTTTTTCAAAGGAGCTGCAAAGTAAATGTTTTCTCCTTCAAATAAAAGAGCACCATCTCCAGCCATAGAGATTAAGACTTGTTGAGCACCTTCTGCCATTAATTTTTGAGCGTAAGGATAAATATCTTCTTGCGTTTCAAAAGTAGTTTGATATAATTCTGCCAATTCATCTTTATTTGGCTTTACAACAAGAGGGCGGAAAGATAAAGCAGCTTCTAAATCTTTTCCTGTAGTATCAATAACAAATTGAGCGCCTCTTTCTGTGACAAACTGAATTAATTTTTGGTAGAAACCATCTTTTAAGTTTTTGGGAGTGCTTCCAGCAAAAACAATGATGTCTTCTTTTGTTACTTGAGATAATTGGTCAAATAACTGTTGTTGCTCTGCTTCAGAAATCATTGGACCTGCACCATTAATTTCTGTTTCTTGTTGAGCTTTAATCTTCACATTGATACGTGTATCTTCAGCAATCGAGATAAAATCAGTCGTAATGTTTTCTTTAGCTAATTCATTGGTGATGAAAGCTCCAGTAAAACCACCGACATATCCTAAAGCTGTATTTGGAATTTCTAAACGTTGTAAAATACGAGAAACATTGATTCCTTTTCCACCAGGAAATTTAAAATCAGTGTCCATACGATTTACTGTACCTAGTTCCAAATGATCCATTTGAATCACGTAATCAATAGAAGGATTTAGGGTGATAGTATAAATCATAATAGTTCCTCCAATTGTGTTTTTTCTTGAATCTCTTGACGTAGAGCTTCAGGGCAAAAATCAGTAATAATTTTTGCATCCTCCAAGGCAGAAAATGTTACAAAGGAAGAGCGATCAAATTTTGTATGATCAGTTAACACATAAGCTTGGCCACTATGTTGAATTGCAACTTTTTTAATACTTGCTTCTTCTGGATCTGGAGTCATAAAACCATCTTGCACATCAATCGCATTCGCTCCTACAAAAGCATAATCAAAGTGAAATTGTTGTAATTGCTCAAGAGCAGTAGTATTAATAATTGCTTGTGTATTCTCTTTAATCATTCCGCCAATAATATAGGTAGGGATATGATGTTGCATTAATTGATTTGCGTGGATGATAGAATTCGTTACCACTGTAATTTCTTTTCCTGCTAGATGAGGAATCATTTGTAACGTTGTACTTCCTGCGTCTAAGAAAATGACACTTCGTGGTTTAATTTTCTTCGCTGCAACCACGCCAATTTTTAATTTTGCCTCCATTTGGAACGTCGTTTTATCACTTAACTTTTCTTCATCAATTCGACTAGAAACGAGTTGTGCTCCTCCGTGACAACGACGAAGTAATCCCAATTCTTCCATTTCTTTTAAATCTCGACGAATGGTAGAAAGAGAAGTATTTAATTCTTCTGCTAATTCGTTAGTGCGTACAAATTGTTGTTTTTGTAGCGCTGCTAAAATTTGATTTTGTCTTTCAATTGTAAGCATTTTCATCTTCCTTTCGTTCTTATCTTATCATAGAGAAAATTCAAAATCAATCACAAAAATGCAAAAAATATATAAAAACAATCAAAATAAATCAAAAAAGAGCAAAAAGAGTAGAAGATAATTTTGCTTTTCTTAAAAAAATCCAATAAAATCCGTGAAAACTCAATAATTCGTTTCCCAAAAGAAGAAAAAACGTGATAAAATGAATTGTAAATAGGGGAGAGAGAACTCTTCCACCAGTGAAAGAGGTAGCTTATATGCAAAAAGTTAAGATTGTAACAGATTCCGCAGCAACCATTGAGAAAAAATGGGTCGAGCAATTTGATATCCATGTCATTCCTTTGACAGTGATGATTGATAATGTGGTATATGTTGATGGGGTTACGGTCCAAAGTGATGAATTTATGGATTTAATGGCTGAAAGTGAGTCTCTACCAAAGACTAGCCAGCCACCACTTGGAGAGTTTATTGAACTTTATAATGAATTAGGTCGTGACGGTAGTGCGATTATTTCCATTCATTTAGCAGAAACGTTAAGTGGTACAGTGAACTGTGCTCGTCAAGCAGCTACCATTGCGGATGCGGATGTTACGGTAATTGATTCTCATTTTATCGATCAAACACAAGCATTTTTAGCCATTCATGCCGCTAAAATGGCACAAGAAGGCGCAAGCAAAGAAGAAATTATTGAAGCGATTGAACGTCAACGTGATGAGCAAAGCTTCTTATACTTAGGAGTGGCCAATTTACGTAACTTAGTTGAAGGTGGACGTGTAAATCGTGTTACTGGTTTCTTATCTAGCTTTTTAAACATTCGTATTACTTTACAAATGAAAGATTCTAATTTAGAAGTAATGGGCAAAGGTCGTGGTGAAAAATTCTTTTTACGTTGGTTAAATAAATTTAAAGAAGATCTACGTACAAAAGAAGTGACACAAATTGGTATTTCTCATGCTGGAGATTTAGAATTAGCCAACAAAATTCATGCTGAAATGCAAGAGATGTATCCTGATATGTACATCCCTGTATTGCAAACTACACCAATTGTAGCGACACATACAGGACAAGGTGCGTTTGCGATTATGTACTGTACAAAATAAGAAAAAACAACACGTTAATTCGTGTTGTTTTTTTATTCTTTTAATCTTTTTTGTAATGCTTGGCGAGCAAGGTGGTCCGCTCCTTGGTTTTGTTTTTCTGGAATCCAAGTCAAAGAGTGGAGTGGGAATTTTTGGAGCTGCTGTAAAGCTCCTTTTAAAAGCTTTTGAAACTCTGGTTTTTTTGTGTATTGTTTCTCAATGCTTTGCACGACAATTTTGCTATCACTATGAATGGAAACCCATTCATTTTCCCAATGATGCTCTAAAAGAATGTTAAGTCCAGTAATTAACGCTATGAATTCTGCTTCATGGTTGGTATAATTATGAACTAAGGGCTGACTGATTTGCAGTTGCTCTTGATCTTTAAGAATGACAATGCCGACACCACAAGGACCAGGATTTCCTTTCGTGGACGCATCTACATATAATCTAATCATAGAAATTCCTTTCGATTGGTGGGTATAGAATGAAAAAGAAAGAGAAAAAAATTTTTTATTGTTTTGATCGTTATCATAACATCACTTATTGGTCTCTTACTTTATTTTTAATATGTCTTGTGGTCATTATATCATTAGAAGTAGGAAAACCAAATGTTTGGTCGATTAGCTGTGGACTTTTAGCATTTCTTTTAGTTATCATCGCTTATCGCCAACAATTACAATTCACAGACAAATCACTAAAAAAGAATTCCGTATGGCCCAAAAAAAGAAGGGACATCCCCTATACATCAATAGAAGGAGTTCAATGGAAACAAGGAATGTGTATTATTTATTTGCAAGATAAATCCATGCTTTCTATCCATCTTTGGCCAAAAGAAAAAGAAAGATTGATGGAATCATTTCAAGCAAAGGGAATCAAAATTGAAAATAAATAAAGAAAAGAGGGAAAAAGATGAAGTCAGATATTGAAATTTCACAAGCAGCTACATTATGGCCCATTACTAAAGTGGCAAAAGAAGTAGGATTAACCGAAGGACAAATTGAATGTTATGGCCATTATAAAGCCAAAATTAATGATAAAGCATGGGAAAACATGCCAACAAAAGAAGGAAAACTAATCTTAGTTACTGCTACGAATCCAACGCCAAGTGGCGAAGGAAAATCAACGGTTTCGATTGGTTTAGCTGATGCTTTACGTTTAGAAGGGGAAAATGCAACTTTAGCGTTACGTGAACCTTCTTTAGGACCTGTAATGGGAATCAAAGGTGGAGCGACTGGTGGTGGATATAGCCAAGTAGTACCAATGGAAGATATCAACTTGCATTTTACAGGAGATATTCATGCCATTACGACTGCCAATAATGCTTTAGCGGCTTTAATTGATAATCATATCCAACAAGGAAATGAATTAGGAATTGATGTTCGCAAAATTTTATGGAAACGTTGTGTAGACTTAAATGACCGTGCATTACGTCACGTTGTTGTTGGCTTGGGGGGACCTATGCAAGGTGTACCACGTGAAGATGGGTTTGATATTACAGTCGCAAGTGAAATTATGGCGATTTTATGTTTAGCTACTTCTCTTTCTGATTTGAAAGAACGTTTAAGTAATATCTTAATTGGCTATAACTACAATAATGAACCTGTTTATGTACGTGACTTAAAAGTAGAAGGTGCGTTAACTGTTCTTTTGAAAGATGCCTTCCAACCAAACTTAGTACAAACTTTAGCTCATACGCCAACCTTTATTCATGGAGGTCCATTTGCGAATATTGCTCATGGATGCAACAGTATTATGGCAACAAAAGCGGCATTACGCTTAGGAGATTATACTGTAACAGAAGCTGGTTTTGGAGCAGACCTTGGTGGAGAAAAATTCTTAGATATCGTTAGTGAACGACTAGATCACCGTCCAGAAGCTATTGTTTTAGTCAGCACTATTCGCTCTTTAAAATACAACGGTGGAGTAGCAAAAGAAGACTTAACAAAAGAAAATTTAGAAGCTTTAGAAAAAGGAAGTGCCAACCTAGCACAACATATTCAAAGTCTGACACGTTATCAAGTTCCTGTCGTTGTTGCGTTAAATCGCTTTGTTACAGACACAGAAGCTGAAATTGCTTGGGTAAAAGATTTCTGTGCTCGTCTAGGAGTAGTTGCGGTAGATACAGAAGTATGGGCAAAAGGTGGCGAAGGTGGTCGTGAGTTAGCCAAAGCAGTAATTGCAGCTTGCGAGGAAAAACATGAGTTTTCACCTTTATATACAGAAGCAGATTCTTTAGAAGAAAAAATTCGACAAATTGTCATTCATACTTATGGCGGAAAAGATTTTGTATTAACTACAGAAGCACAAAAACAATTAGCTGAAATTAAAGCTCACGGTTGGGATCACTTACCAATTTGTATGGCAAAAACACAATATTCCTTATCCGACCAACCAGAGAAATTAGGAGCACCAAAAGACTTTACGATTACAATTCGTTCCTTTATTCCAAAATTAGGAGCAGGATTTATTGTTGCCTTAACAGGTACAGTATTAACAATGCCAGGGTTACCAAAAAAACCAGCCGCATTAAATATGGATGTAGATGAAAATGGAAAAATTAAGGGGTTGTTTTAATTGGTTATTCCATTAATGATTAGTGCCTTTGTTTTACTAGCTGATCAAGCCTTAAAATTTTGGGTTGTCCAACATATTCCTTTAGGAGATATTGTTGGGCATAACCCTGTATTAGATTTGACGTATTTACAAAATCGAGGCGCTGCATGGAGTATTTTTCAAGGAAAAGTAGGATTTTTATTTTTAATTGCGTTTATCGCAAGTTTAGTAATCATTTATTTACTATATAAATATCGCCATCGCAGTCCATGGTTACGTATTGGTCTAGGACTATGTTTAGGCGGAGCACTAGGGAATATGATTGATCGTATTCGTTTAGGTTATGTAGTAGATATGTTTCATTTAGAATTATTCTCTTTTCCGGTTTTTAATATTGCAGATATTGCTTTATGTATTGGTGTGGTCTGCATTATGTTCTATTTGGTGAAAGAAGAATAAGGGAGAGAAACAATGACAGAAAAACAATATACGATTACAACAGAAAAAGGACGTATCGATAAAGTATTAGCGAATCTTTTCCCAGAATATACTCGTTCCAAATTACAAACATGGGTAAAAGAAGGCATCGTGACAGTTAATGGAAAACCAACTAAATCCAATTATAAAGTAGCTACAGGAGACCAAATTTCCTTTACGCCACAAGAGGATAAACCACTAACTGCAGAGCCACAAAATATTCCGTTAGATATTATTTATGAAGATGAAGATGTAATCGTCATTAATAAACCGCAAGGAATGGTTGTACATCCATCTCCAGGACATCCTGATGGAACATTAGTCAATGGATTACTTTATCATACGCAATTATCAGAAATGGAAGAGGGCACAATTCGTCCAGGAATTGTCCATCGTATCGATAAAGATACTTCTGGCTTATTGATGGTAGCGAAGAATAATCAAAGTCATGAATCATTAGCGAAGCAGTTATCAGAAAAAACGAGCCATCGCCGTTATTTAGCGATTGTTCATGGAGATATTGATCATGCCAAAGGGAAAATTGATGCACCGATTGGACGTGATCCAAAAGATCGTAAAAAACAAGCAGTGATTAAAGAAGGACGTCCAGCAGTCACTCACTTTGAAGTACTAGAGCGCTTTGGTCGTTATACTTTAATTGCTTGTCAGTTGGAAACTGGACGTACGCATCAAATTCGAGTGCATATGAATTATATTGGACATCCTTTAGCTGGAGATCCATTGTATGGTCCAAAGAAAACTTTAGCTGGAGAAGGGCAATTTTTACATGCTCAAGAACTTGGGTTTGAACATCCAACGACGGGAGAATGGATGCAGTTTTCTGTAGAACCACCAAAATTATTCCAAGAAACATTAGAGAAATTACGTAAAGGGGAATAAGCAGATGACAGAGACAATGAAACAAATTATTGATGCTGAAGCTATGAAACGTATGATTACTCGTCTGTCTTATGAGATTATTGAAAAGAACAAAGGATTAGAAGATGTTGTTTTATTAGGAATTCGTTCTCGTGGAAGTGATATTGCTTTACGCATTGCAAAACGTTTAGAAGAATTAGAAGATACGAAAGTCCCTGTCGCAAGTATTGATATTACTGCGTACCGCGATGATAAAAAAGAAGACACTACTTATTCTAATCAAGAAGCGGTTCATTTTTCTATTACAGATAAAAAAGTTATTTTAGTAGATGATGTATTATATACGGGTCGTACCATTCGTGCAGCCTTAGATGCAGTAATGGATCTAGGACGTCCACAATCTATTTCTTTAGTAGCATTAGTAGATCGCGGTCATCGTGAATTACCTATCCGTGCTGACCATGTAGGGAAAAATATCCCGACTGCAAAATCAGAAGAAATTGTAGTCTTATTAGAAGAAACCGATGGTAAAGATGGTATTTATTTAAAATAAATTGCATCAAAAAAGAAGCTCTTCGTTAACGAAGAGCTTCTTTTATTTTATCGTACTATTATTTTATCGTACTATGCTTTACGATTTTGTTTTTTATGACGATACCATAGGTAAGAAATTCCACTAGCGGCTACAAGGAAAGAAGTACCTAAAAGGACTAATTTTCTTTCTTTTTGGGCACCAGTTTGAGGTAATACATCTTTATCAAACTCTTGTACACTACCCGTATTTGGTCGAGTATTTTGGTTGACATCATCAACTGTTGTGTCGTCGATTGTTGTATCTACTACTTCTGTATTTCCCCCTTGGCTACCGGAATGGCTACCTGTTCCATTAGGACGAGATTGAGAACTAGATCCTTGTCCTGAAGAAGGTTGACCAGATTCACCTTGTCCTGGCGTAGTACCAGTATTTGGTTTGTTACCAGTACCTTGGCTTGGCTTATTACCACTTGGTTTATTACCTGGTTTGTTACCAGTGCCTTGACTTGGTTTATTACCTGGTTTGTTTCCAGTGCTTTGACCTGGTTTATTACCACTTGGTTTGTTACCAGTTGGTTCATCAGAGGTACCTGTAGTTCCTGTATCTCCAGAAGGGCCTGAAGTGGCAGGAGTTGAACTTGTATCTACAGGGGTAGATGAAGTTGATGAACTACTACTTGAGCTAGATGAGCTACTACTTGAACTGGAGGAAGAACTAGAACTACTTGAACTGGATGAGCTACTGCTTGAACTACTACTTGGAGTTGTTGGTTTCGTAGCTGAAGAACTTGAACTTGAAGAACCTTCATTTCCGGTAATACCACCAGATCCTTGGTCGGTAATTTTCAATACATAATCATCTTTAACGGTTTGGTGATTAGTAGTAACAACGACATGGTTCGTATAATTTTGTCCATTTTTCAATGAATCAGGTTTACATTGATAATAAACAATCCAATTTGTATTTGCTAAATATTTAGCTGGAACAGAAAGAGACCAACTATTACCATTTACTTTTAACCAACCTAATTGGACTAATTTTGTATATCCCACTTGATATTGTTGGGTAGAACCTGCAGGTGTGATATATAAATGGAAAGAGCTTGGAATGAATGAGGCACCTGGTGTCGCATTTGGTGTATCATGAATAACTACATTTCCAGTTGCATTTTGTGCTGTAGCTCCTTGAATTTGCCAGTTGATTAATCCATTTTTCCCATTATGTCCTACTTTTTCTACCATATTTGCGGTAATCGGACCAGAAGGATTTTGTCCAGGACCTGTCGTTGTACCTGGGACAATATGGATGATAATATATTTACCATTCACTTCAATTTTGACATCTTGTGTTTGTTGAGATGTTCCTTCTAATGCCCATTGGGCTTCTACTGAGAAAGTGAAGTGACCTGTAAATCCATTTGGTAACTTAGAAACATTATTATTAAATGTAACAACCGCTTGATTATTTTGAATATTCACGGTTGCGATATCTTTCACATCTTGACCATTTGCTGTTTTTCCGTCAATGGTAAAAGTACTTTTCACACCATATAAGCCTGCTTTATCATTGGTAGGTTGAGGAATGTTAATGGTTAACTTTGTCCCTGGTTTAACATTTCGACCTCCCGCAAAGTCCACATTTACCGTTACACGTTGTCCATCAGTGACATTTTGTGCTCCAGTTGTTATATTTGTGACTTCTACTTGACCCTCACCTGGATTATTTGTTTGTGCTGCTGCACAAATTCCAGGAGTCAGAAAATTAAGGAAGAGCAAAAGACTTAAAAACATTGATACTATCTTTTTCATATCAATCTCTCCTTTCGCTAAGAAATTATAGCGTTTACATATTGTTGTGTCCGATTCTAGCTCCTAGCGGCCAGTTCCTATTTTTTCTTAATCATATGTTGAATATGAGATATTTTCATTTGTTTTGTTATTTTTTAAGGAATAAATTCTAAAAAGAAAAGACAAAAATCCAAGAAAAATAGTAGAAGGAAAGAGGAGAATTTTGCTACAATAGTAAAGAATACAAGAAGAAAAGAAGGAAAAATCATGACAGAAAATCAATTTACTATTGGAATGAATCCGCAACAAAAAGAAGCGGTTGAATATACAGAAGGGCCATTACTTGTAATGGCTGGCGCAGGAAGTGGGAAAACTCGTGTGTTAACTCACCGTATTGCATATTTATTATCTACACATATGGATTTACGTCCTTGGAATATTTTAGCGATTACTTTTACAAATAAAGCAGCGCGTGAAATGAAGGAACGTTTAGAAAATCTGATTGGCCCAAGTAGTCGTGATTTATGGGTTTCTACGTTCCATAGTATGTGTGTCCGCATTTTACGCCGTCATGCTGAAAAATTAGGATATCATTCAAACTTTTCAATTTTGGATGCTTCTGAAACAAAAACAATTGTGAAACGTATTTTAAAAGAAAAAAATTATGACGAAGAGAAATTCAGTGCAGATGCTATTTTGTCTTATATTCGTCGTTGGAAAAATGAAACCATTTTCCCAGAAGAAGTCCAAAAACAATTAGAAGGATCGACTCATATTTTGCAAAAAATTGCTTGTGAATGCTATGTAGCTTACCAAGAAGAATTGAAACGTAATGATACGATGGACTTTGATGATTTAATTATGTTAACTCTATCTCTTTTTGAGGAGTTTCCAGAAGTACTTGCACAGTATCAAGAACAATTCCGCTATATCCATGTCGACGAGTATCAAGATACAAACCATGCACAATATTTATTAGTGCAACAATTGGCTGCAAAATATCAAAATCTATGTGTTGTAGGAGATGCAGACCAAAGTATTTATGCTTGGCGTGGAGCAGATATTACTAATATTTTGAATTTCAAAAAAGATTATCCAAAAGCAAAAGAGATTTTATTAGAACAAAATTATCGTTCAACAAAAACGATTTTAAATGCTGCAAATAATGTAATTCAAAACAACTATGATCAGGGAGATCAATTGAAACAATTATGGACCGATAATGAAGAAGGCGAAAAGATTACTTACTATACAGCTGATGATGAAAAAGCAGAAGCTATTTATATCGCTGAAAAAATGAAAGAATTGATTGCTGATGGATTCCATTACCATGAAATGGCTATTTTATATCGTACCAATGCGCAATCTCGTGCTTTAGAAGATGTGTTTATGCAATTTAATCTTCCGTATCATATGGTGGGAGGATTAAAATTCTATGACCGCAAAGAAATTAAAGATTTAATTGCTTATTTGAAAGTGATTGCTAATCCCCAAGATATGATTAGTTTCCGTCGAATTATTAATACGCCAAAACGAGGAATTGGGGCTACTTCTTTAGAAAAGATTTTAGCATTTGCTAAAGAACAAGGTTTATCTGCGATTGAAGCATGTAAAAATGCAAGTATGGCAGGAATCCGTGGAAAAGCAGTAGGTCAAATGGAACAATTTGCAGAACAAGTAGAACGTTGGGCAGAGTTAAGTAAAGAAATGGACTTAACAGAATTTGTCGACTTAGTTCTAGAAGAAAGTGGCTATTATGACATGCTTCGTGAAAGCAAAGGGTTAGAAAATGAGACTCGCATGGAAAACTTAAAAGAGTTTCAATCCGTTACTCGTGCTTTTGTAGAACGTTGGGAACGTGGAGAAGTAGAAAAAGAATTAGGACAAACAATGCTTTCTGCCTTTTTAAATGACTTGTCCTTACTATCTGATATGGATATTAAAGAAGAAGAAATTCCAGATAGTGTGGCCTTTATGACGCTTCATGCTGCAAAAGGATTGGAGTTTCCTGTTGTCTTTATCGTTGGTTTAGAAGAAAATCTTTTCCCAAGTAAAATTGAAGAAGATCAAATTGAAGAAGAGCGCCGTCTAGCCTATGTGGGAATTACTCGTGCTGAAAAACGTCTATTTTTATTAAACGCTCGTCGTCGTATGTTCTTTGGACGTACACAATATAATTCTCCTTCTCGCTTTATTGAAGAGATTGATGCCCGTTACTTAAATACGATTCAACCAAATCCAATTGGCTTTAAAAATACAATGACAGAAAATAAAAATCCATATCGTAAAAATCGTGGATATCGTCAACCACTACAAAAGATTGTAGAACATAAAACTTTATCTGGGGCTGAAAAAGAAAGTTATCAAGTAGGCGATAAAGTCATCCACCGTAAATGGGGTGAAGGAGCAGTATTGAATACGAAAGGTTCTGGAGATCAATTAGAGTTGGAAGTATTCTTTAATAGTCTTGGAGAAACAAGAAAATTAATGGCTAAATATGCGCCAATTGAAAAAAAGAAATAGGGTGAGTTCATGAATGAAATCCAAAAAGAAATGGCACAACTACAAGAGGAATTGAAACGTTATGCTAAAGCATACTATGTTGAAGATGCTCCTTTAGTAGAAGACCATATCTATGATGAAAAATATCAAAAATTATTATCTTTAGAAGCACAATATCCACAATATAAAATGAAAGATTCGATTACTTCAGAAGTGGGAAGTGCCAATGAAATTCAAAATACACCATTTGAAAAAGTACGTCATCGAATTCCCATGCTAAGTTTGGGCGATGTCTTCTCTTTTGCGGAATTGGAACAATTTATTCAACGAGTAGAAAAAGAAGTGGGACCTTGTCAGTATATGTGTGAATTGAAAATTGATGGCTTGGCGATTAATTTACGCTATGAAAAAGGAAAATTAGTTCAAGGTTCTACACGTGGAAATGGAGTAATTGGTGAAGATATTACTCATAATATTCGAACAATCAAAGATATTCCTCAAACATTACCGGATGAATTATCTATCGAGGTTCGTGGAGAATGTTACATGTCTAAGCGTTCTTTTGAACAGTTAAATCAACGCCAAGAAGAGGCAGGATTGGCTCCTTTTGCTAATCCAAGAAACGCAGCGGCAGGAAGTTTACGTCAATTAGATGCAAAAGTAACGAAAGAACGTCAATTATCTTCGTTCATTTATCAAATTGCTCATTATGACCGTTTATCAGTGACAACACAAGAAGAAAACTTACATCAGCTAAAAGAATTAGGGTTTGCTGTGGATGTTCATGATCGTTTATGTCATTCGATAGCAGAAATTGAAGACTACATTACAGAAATGCAAGAAAAACGTCATGAACTTTCTTATGATATTGATGGGATTGTCATTAAAGTAAATTCTTTAGATACACAAGCTCATTTAGGAACAACCATTAAAGTTCCTCGTTGGGCAATTGCGTATAAATTCCCACCAGAAGAGGTAACAACCGTTTTACGAGAAATTGAATGGACCGTGGGAAGAACAGGGGTCGTGACCCCAACGGCAATTATGGATCCTGTTTTTGTGGCAGGAACAACCGTTTCTCGAGCAAGTTTGCATAATCCAGATTATATTCAAGAAAAAGATTTACGTTTAGGAGATACCGTCTATTTACATAAAGCAGGAGATATTATTCCTGAAATTAGCCGAGTAGATCTTAGCAAACGTCCAAAAGAAGCAACACCTTATGTCATTCCAACAACTTGTCCAAGTTGCCATGAACCATTGACTCATTTAAAAGAAGAAGTAGCTCTTCGTTGTATGAATCCTTTATGTCCAGCGCAAGCAAAAGAATTGATGAAGCACTTTGTTTCTCGTAATGCGATGGATGTTCGTGGTGTAGGCGAATCGATTTTAGATCAATTATTCCAAAAAGGAATGATTCATACGATGGATGATTTATACCGTTTAACGGAAGATGATCTTTTACAATTAGATAAAGTAAAAGAGAAGAAAGCACAAAATATTTTAACTTCGATTGAAGAAAGTAAACATCGTTCTTTAGAACATTTAATTTTTGGTCTAGGAATTCGTCATATTGGTTATAAAGTCGCAAAAATGTTAGCGCAAACCTTTAAAACGATGGAGCATTTACAACAAGTAACTAAAGAAGAGTTGTTAGCACTCGATGGATTTGGTGAAATTATGGCGGACAGTCTTTTACATTATTTTGCCCAAAAAGAAGCTCAAGAGTTGATTGAACATTTAAAAGAGTTAGGAGTATCTATGAAATATCATGCTCCACACGTTGAAGAAACGACAGTAGATACTGCACTTTTTGCTGGTCAAACGATTGTTTTAACTGGAAAATTAAGTCATTTTACACGCGATGAATTAAAAGAAAAGCTAGAACAATGGGGAGCAAAAGTAACAGGAAGTGTTTCGCAAAAAACAGATTTGGTAATTGCTGGTGAAAAAGCAGGCTCCAAAAAAACAAAAGCGGAATCTTTAGGAATTCCTATTTGGTCAGAAGAAGAATTATTAGAAAAAATCAAAGAATAAAAATAGAGGAGATACGCTTATGTCGATGTTAGCACCGATTTTATTTAGTTTATCTGCGTTAGCCACTCATCCACAATATCATGGAATTGCTCCTTCTCTTGCTGCGTTATTAATTTTGGGAAGTTGTCTTTTTGGTGATACTTTTGATTATTTAACAGGAAAGTATTTAGAATATGTCATTGAAAAATGGCCACAAAAGAAAAATAAGGAAGCTAAAGTAAAGGAAGCCATCCAAAAAGGAGAGGCAATTTTTAAAAAATATGGACCGATGGCCATTGTCCTTATGAGCTGTACTCCTGTATTGCATAGTGCAGTTTCCATGTCTGCTGGGGCAACAAAATATGCTTATCATAAATTTATTATCATTAATACGATGGCTAATATTATCATCGTCTGTGCTTGTTTATTATTAGGACATTATTTTGGAAATCTACCTTGGGTCAAATCTCATTTAGTCATCGTTACTTTCTTAGTCATGTTGGCAATTATGATTCCTGTCCTATTATTATCCAAACATTTACAGAAAAAAGCATAAAGAAAGAGACAAAGAAGAGGCGAATTTCGTCTCTTTTTTATTTTTTTGTGAAAAAATGAGAAAAAAACAAGGAATTTTCATTACAAAGTAGCATGGACGCCTTTTTCTGTGCTAGAATGGAAAAGAACCTATAAAGAAAGGAAGAACGATCGTGTCAATTTCAAAAGAACAAGTAAATCATGTCGCTCACTTAGCAAAATTGGAATTGTCGGAAGAAGAAATTGGAGTATTCACTTCTCAATTATCCGATATTTTAACAATGGTTGAGCATTTAGACGAAGTAGATACTACAGGAGTAAAACCAACAACAAATGTTATTTTTGATGAAAACTTATGGCGTGAAGATGTAGCCCAAAAACCAATGGACCGTGACGAATTAATGAAAAATGTACCTGTCCATGAAAATGGCTATATTAAAGTTCCAGCTATGTTAAATCAAGGGGAGGAAGAATAATGAACGTTTTAAATAGTTCCCTTTTACAATTGCATGAAATGTTAGTGAACAAAGAAATCACTTCAGAGCAATTAGTGAAAGCCTATATTGAACGTATTGAAGCAACAGATGAAACGATGCGTTCTTTTTTAACATTAAATAAAGAACAAGCCTTAGAACAAGCGCGTAAAATAGATGAAGAAGGAATCAAAGAAGAAGAATACTTAAAAGGGATTCCAGTAGGGATTAAAGATAACATCGTAACAAAAGACTTACGTACTACAGCTGCTAGTAAAATGTTAGAAAACTTTGTCCCTGTATACGATGCTACAGTTATGGAAAAATTATACCAAGCAGGAATGATTCCAGTAGGGAAACTAAACATGGATGAATTCGCGATGGGAGCAAGTACAGAAACTTCTCATTTCCAACAAACTGTAAATGCATGGGATCATACAAAAGTACCAGGAGGATCTTCTGGTGGTTCAGCAACTGCGGTTGCGGCTCGTCAAATTCCATGTGCTCTAGGAAGCGATACTGGAGGTTCTGTTCGTCAGCCTTCTTCTTTCAATGGAGTTGTGGGAATGAAACCAACTTATGGACGAGTTTCTCGTTATGGTTTAATTGCCTTTGCTTCTAGCTTAGACCAAATTGGTACGATTACAAAAACAGTAGAAGATAACGCATTATTATTAAATGCGATTTGTGGTCCAGATGAAAAAGACTACACTTCTGCTCGTGTAGAAGTTCCTGATTTTACTGCTAAAATCGGACAAAATATTGCAGGTATGAAAATTGGGGTACCAAAAGAATTCATGAGTGATGCAGTTTCTACAGAAGTGAAAGAAAAAGTTCAAGAAGCAATGAAACAATTCGAAGCTTTAGGAGCAACGGTAGAAGAAGTGAGCTTACCTTATGCTCCTTATGGTATTTCTGTATACTATGTTCAAGCCTGTGCCGAAGCTGCTTCTAACTTAAGCCGTTTTGACGGTATTCGTTACGGATATCGTGTTGAAAACGTTGAAAACTTAGAAGATGTTTATGTGAAAAGTCGTTCTGAGGGATTTGGCGATGAAGTGAAACGTCGTATTATGATTGGTACGTATTCATTAAGTGCTGGTAACTTTGATGCACACTACAAAAAAGCTAGCCAAGTGCGTACATTAATCTGCGAAGATTTTGCCAAAGTGTTAAAAGAGTATGATGTCATTTTAGCACCAACTTCACCAACTCCAGCCTTTACTATTGGAGAAGTACAAGATCCAGTAGCGATGTACACAAGCGACTTATTAACTATCCCTGTAAACTTAGCAGGATTACCAAGTATGAGTATTCCTTGTGGTTTTGTAGATGGACTTCCTGTAGGAATGCAAATTATTGGTCGTCCATTTGATGAAGCAACGATTTATCAAGTCGCTTCTGCGTTTGAAAAAGCAACAGATTTCCATCTAGAAAAACCTGAAATTGCGAAAGGAGAAGATCATGAATAATTTTGAAACAGTCATCGGTTTAGAAGTTCACGTAGAACTAAAAACAAATTCAAAAATGTTTTCTCCTTCTCCTGTAACTTATGGAGAAGATCCAAATACAAGTACAAATGTCATTGACTGGGGATATCCAGGAACATTACCTACAGTCAATAAAGGGGCATTAGAATTTGGAATGCGCGCTGCATTAGCCTTAAATTGTAAGATTAACCAAGATACAATGTTTGATCGTAAACATTATTTCTATCCAGATAATCCAAAAGCATACCAAATTACCCAAGATAAATATCCAATTGGTTATGATGGTTGGATTGAAATTGAAGTTGAAGGACAAAAGAAAAAAATCCGTATTGAACGTATTCACGTAGAAGAAGATGCTGGGAAAAATACACACGGTACCGATGGTTACTCTTATGTCGATTTAAACCGTCAAGGTACACCATTAATTGAAATCGTGTCTGAAGCAGATATGCGCAGTCCAGAAGAAGCGTATGCTTATTTAGAAGCATTACGTCAAATCATTCAATTCACTGGCGTAAGTGATGTGAAAATGGAAGAAGGTTCTATGCGTTGTGATGCCAATGTATCTTTACGTCCTTATGGTGCAAAAGAGTTTGGTACAAAAACAGAGTTGAAAAACTTAAACTCTATTTCTAACGTGAAAAAAGGGATTGCTTTTGAACAAAATCGTCAAGCAAAAATCTTACTTTCTGGTGGAGAAATCCAACAAGAAACACGTCGTTATGATGATAGCACAAATACAACTATCTTAATGCGTGTAAAAGAAGGAGCGAGTGATTATCGTTACTTCCCAGAACCAGATCTACCATTCTATCATATTTCTGATGAATGGATTGCGGAAATTAAAGAAACAATGCCTGAATCTCCACAATCTCGTCGTCAACGTTATACACAAGAATTAGGCTTACCAGAATATGATGCAATGGTCTTGACTTTATCTGTAGAAATGTCTGACTTCTTCGATGCAGCAGTAAAAGAAGGAGCAGATGCAAAACAAGTAGCAAACTGGTTAATGGGTGAAGTTTCTGCGTACTTAAACGAGAAGAAATTAGAATTAAGCGAAACAAAATTAACTCCACAAAACTTAGCACAAATGATTCAATTAATTGCGGATGGTACAATTTCTTCTAAAATGGCGAAAAAAGTCTTCCGTGAATTAATTACGAATGGTGGAGATGCCAAAGAAGTAGTAGAAGCAAAAGGATTAGTTCAATTATCTGATCCTGCACAATTACAACCAATCGTAGCAGGTATTGTTGATGAACACCCGGAATCTGTAGAACTATTCAAAAAAGGAAAAGATCGCGCAGTTGGTTTCTTAGTCGGTCAAGTAATGAAAGCGACAAAAGGACAAGCAAACCCAGGTGTGGTTAACCAATTAATCAAAGAAGAATTAGAAAAACGTTAATCAAAAGGGTGGAGGCAATCTCCACCTTTTTTATTCATAGGAGAACAAAATGATACAAAAAAACCAAGAATATGATGTAACCATTGTTGATTTAACATATGAAGGGATGGGAGTAGCTAAAATTGACCATTATCCTTTATTTATTGAAAATACATTGCCTGGAGAAGAAGTTCGCATTAAAGTACTTAAAGTTGGCAAAAAATTTGGCTTTGGGAAAGTGATGGAATTTTATAAAACAAGCCCAGATCGTATTCCTAGTGAAGAAAAGAAATGGACCCAAACAGGAATCGCTCCTCTTCAACATATGCGTTATGAAGCTCAGTTAGCATTTAAAAAACGTCAAGTAGAAGAATGCCTACATAAAATGCATTGTGATGAGGTTCAAGTTCATGATACGACACCTTCTCCACAACAAATGCATTATCGTAATAAAGCTCAAGTTCCTGTTCGTGTAGTAGATGGAAAGATGGAAGTAGGGTTCTATCGTAAAAATAGTCATCAATTTATCTCTATTCAAAATTTTGGCATCCAACAAGAAGATATTGATGATGCCTTACAAGTGATTGCTCGTATTTTAACAGAATTTGGTGTTTCTGCTTATAATGAAGAGCGTCATGAAGGAGTATTACGCCATATTATCGTTCGTCAAGGCTACTATAGTAAAGAGATGATGGTTACTTTAGTCACACGTAAGAAAAAATTATTCCAAGGACAACAACTTGCACAACGTATTATTGAAGAAATTCCAACCGTTGTTTCTGTGATGCAAAATATTAACGACCAAAAAACAAATGTGATTATGGGAGAAAAGACAATTTGTTTAGCTGGAAAAGGAAGAATTGAAGATGAAATGTTGGGACATACTTTCCAAATTTCTGCGCCTTCATTCTATCAAGTAAATACACCACAAGCTGAAGCCATGTATCAAAAAGCTATTGACTTAGCTCATTTATCTAAAGATATGATCGCTATTGATGCGTATTGTGGAATTGGAACGATTACATTATCAGTAGCTCCTCACGTAAAAGAAATTTATGGGGTCGAAGTCGTTGCTCCAGCGATTGATAATGCCAAAGAAAATGCGAAAGAAAATGAAATGACAAATGTTCATTTTGCCGTTGGAAAAGCAGAAGAAGTACTACCAAAATGGCAAGAAGAAGGAATTCAACCAGATGTTGTCTTTGTGGATCCACCACGTAAAGGATTAGCTCGCTCTTTTGTGGAAACAACAATTGAATTAGCACCAGAAAAAATTGCTTATATTTCTTGTAATCCAGCTACCTTTGCCCGTGATGTCGCTTTATTTAAAGAAGCAGGATATCGATTGGATGAAGTATATCCTTATGATATGTTCCCACAAACAACACATGTCGAATGTGTAGGCGTTTTATATAAACAAAATTAAGGGAAAAGAGGAAAAACGGTGGAAGAATTGATTTTACAACGTGTGCAAGCACGCCTTTCTTATAAACCTTGGCAGGTAGAAGCAGTCCAACAACTATTAGAGGAAGACAATACCATTCCTTTTATTGCTCGTTATCGTAAAGAGCGAACAGGCTCTTTAGATGAAGTTGCCATTAAAGAGATTGCAGATACTTATCAAGAAGAAGAACAACTAGAAAAACGTAAACAAACGATTCAACAACAATTAGAAAAACAAAAGCAATGGACAAAGGAATTAGCGCAACAATTAAAAGAAGCCAAAACGCTTCAAGAAGTAGAAGATATTTATCGTCCATATAAACAAAAACGCAAAACAAAAGCGATGATAGCAAAAGAACATGGATTAGAGCCTTTTGCTCTATGGTTACTCGCCCATCCTCAAGAAGAAATTGAAACGCAATGGGAAAAATATCTATCTGACGAAGTGTCAACAAAAGAAGAAGTAGAACAAGGTGCGATAGAAATCATTGCTGAAAGAGTCAGTCAACAAAGAAAAGAAAGAGATTGGGTTCGTAAAGAAATTTGGCAACATGGTTCAATTGCAAGTACAAAGAAAAAAGAGGCCGAAGATGAAAAAGCAGTCTTTCAAATGTACTATGAGTATCAAGAACCTATTAAGAGTGTACCTTCTCACCGTGTGTTAGCTATGAATCGTGGGAAAAAAGAAAAGGTTTTACAAATTCAATTCCTTTATGATAAAGAAAAAATCGAAAACTTCTTTGTTAAAAAAGCAAAAGCGACAGAAGATACAACGGTTTCTGCCTTAATTCGTCAAGGAATTCATGAAGGATTAACTCGCTTTTTATATCCTTCTTTAGAAAGAGAAATTCAACAAGAACTAACACAAAAAGCAGAAAAACAAGCGATTGATATTTTTGGTCTAAATTTATATCACTTATTATTGCAAGCCCCATTACAAGGCAAAGTAATCTTAGGACTAGATCCTGCATATCGTACAGGATGTAAGCTGGCAGTAATTGATTCTACAGGAAAAGTGTTAGAAATTGCTGTGATTTATCCAACAGCTTCACCAAAACAGGATATTCCAAAAGCAAAAGAAAAAATTCGTCAATTGGTGGAAAAATACCAAGTGGAAATGATTGCGATTGGAAATGGAACTGCCAGTCGTGAATCGGAGCAATTTATTAGTGAATGTATCCAAGAATTCCACTTACCAATATATTATACAATTGTTAATGAAGCAGGGGCTTCTGTTTATTCTGCCAGTGAAGCTGCAAGAAAAGAGTTTCCAGAATTAGCCGTTGAAGAACGCTCAGCAATTAGCATTGCTCGTCGTTTACAAGATCCATTGGCAGAACTTGTGAAGATTGAACCAAAAGCAGTAGGTGTGGGACAATATCAACACGATGTAAGCCAAAAAGAGTTAGAACAAGCGTTACGTTTTGTGGTAGAAACGGCTGTAAACAAAGTAGGAGTAGATGTAAATACCGCTAGTACAGCATTATTGGAATACGTTTCTGGCTTAACAGCCACTACGGCGAAAAATATTGTGGCTTATCGAGAAGAGCATGGTCCATTTACAGAGCGAAAAGAATTGAAAAACGTTTCTCGACTTGGACCAAAATCTTATGAACAAGCGATTGGCTTTTTACGTATTTTTGATGGGAAAAATCCACTAGACCAAACGGAGATCCATCCAGATAGCTATTCAGCAGCTCAAGAATTATTGCAAGAAGAAAATATTTCTTTACAAGAGTTAGGAACAAAAGAGGTTTCAGAACAACTCGCACACCTTTCTGCTAAAGAAATTGCCCAAACCTATAATTTGGGACTAGAAACAACAAAAGATATTTTGACAGCCCTACAAAAACCAGGTCGTGATATTCGAGAAGCTTCAGAAAAACCAATTTTACGACAAGATGTTTTATCGATGAGTGATTTACAAAAAGGAATGAAACTACAAGGTACCATTCGAAATGTCGTCGATTTTGGTGCGTTTGTCGATATTGGAGTAAAACAAGATGGATTAGTGCATCTTTCTAAAATGAGTAAAAAATTTATTCATCATCCTTCTGAAGTTGTAGCAGTAGGAGATATTGTAACGGTTTGGGTGGATGATGTGGATCAACAAAAACAAAGAATTGCTTTATCTTTATTACCTATCGAAAATGAAAAATAATAAAAGGTAGATTTATAAATATAGAATCTATTTTATACAAAAAGAGTCTCTAAAATAGGGACTCTTTTTCTTTGTTTATCACAAAATACAATAGCGAATTTTATAAAAGGTTTCTGTTGTTTTATCTATTTCTTTTTAATAAAAATAATATTTATCCACAACAAAAAAGAAGAGAAAACTCATATCATACCACAAAAGTAATTTATTACAACACTACTATTCTATTTTTTTCGATGCTATGATAGTAACATCAATATGACGAGGTGATGAGATGAAATTATATACAAAAAATCAATGCCCACAATGTATGCTAATGAAACGTTTCTTAACAGAACATCAGTTAGACTTTGAGGAAATTAACATTGAAGAAGATGAATCTGCGAAAGATTATTTATTAGAAAATCAAATTCGCCAAGTTCCTGCGGTATTTATCGATGGAGAATGGATTCTTGGTTTTCAACCTCAAAAAGTATTAGAAAAAAGCGAGGGATAATCATGAGCTTAAAAGATAAACAAGACGTATCTTACTTTCGTCTCAACAACGAATTAAACCAAAAGAAAGAGGGGAAGATCCTCTTACACAAAGATAAAGAAGCGCTAGAAGCTTACTTTAATGAGACGATTATACCAAATACACTTACATTTCCCACTTTTGAAGAAAAAGTGACGTATTTACTTCAAGAAAATTATCTTGATCGTCAAATGATTGAAAAGTATGATTTTTCTTTTATTCAACGATTATATGAACAATTGCAATCCCACCATTTTCAATTTCAATCTTTTATGGCTGCTTACAAGTTCTATCATCAATACGCGTTAATGACGCGTGATAATGCGTATTATTTAGAAGATTTCGCAGAACGTGTTTTATGGAATGCTTTATTTTTTGCTAATGGGAATGAAAAATTAGCTACTGCCTTAGCCGAAGAGATGATTACTCAACGCTACCAACCAGCAACTCCTTCCTTTGCTAGTGCAGGAAAAGCAGTACGCGGAGAATTAGTTTCTTGCTTTTTAATTCAGCTAGAAGATAACCTAAATAGTATTGCTCGTGGGATTCACTCTGCTATTCAATTAGGAAATTTAGGTGGAGGAGTCGGAATTTCTCTAAATAATTTACGTGAAAACGGATCTCCAATTCGTGGAATAGAAAATTCTGCCAATGGTGTTGTTCCAGTGATGAAACTCTTTGAAGATGCCATTAGTTATAGTAAACGCTTAGGGCAACGTCCAGGAGCAGGGGCAGTATATTTAAATGTTTTCCATCCAGATATTATGGCCTTTTTATCTACGAAAAAAGAAAATGCGGACGAAAAAATCCGAGTAAAAACTCTATCTTTAGGAATTTTAATTCCAGATAAATTTTATGAGTTATGTCGTAATAATGAACAAATGTATCTATTTTCTCCTTGTGATGTAGAAAAAGAATATGGAGTTCCTTTCTCTTATGTCGACATTACAAAAGAATACGATCATTTAGTAGAAAATCCTAACATTCGTAAATATACGATGTCTGCTCGTCATTTAGAAGAAGAAATTAGTAAATTACAACAAGAGTCTGGTTATCCTTACGTAGTAAATATTGATACTGCCAATCGTAATAATCCGATTGATGGCACTATTATTATGAGTAATCTATGTTCTGAAATTTTACAAGTACAGACTCCATCTGTAATTAACGATGATGAATCTTATGAAGTTGTAGGTGCAGATATTAGTTGTAACCTTGGTTCTACAAATATTGGGAATTTGATGCAAAGTCCTGATTTTGGAAAATCGGTTGCTGCAATGGTTCGTGCCTTAACTTTTGTTACGGATCAAACTCATATTAAAGGAGTCCCAACGATTGATAAAGGAAACTCTGAACGCCATACGATTGGTCTTGGTGCAATGGGCTTACATACTTATTTAGCAGAAAATGAAATCGAATACGGTTCAAAAGAAGCATTAGATTTTGTCGATATTTATTTCATGCTCCTAAATTACTGGACATTAAAAGAAAGTTGTCAAATTGCAAAAGAGCGCAAAGAAACCTTTATTCATTTTGAAAAGAGTACTTATGCGACTGGAGAATATTTCGCTCCTTATTTAGAACAAGATCATTTCCCAACCACAGAAAAAGGTGCTGAATTATTCGCTGGAATCTTTATTCCAACAAGAGAAGACTGGGAACAATTGAAAGAAGAAGTGCAAACTTATGGTTTATATCATCAAAATCGTTTAGCAGTAGCTCCAAATGGGTCTATTTCTTATATCAACGATACAAGTGCTAGTTTACAGCCAATTACCAATATCATTGAAGAACGTCAAGAAAAGAAAATTGGAAAAGTGTATTATCCTGCACCTAAACTTTCTAATAAAACATATCCATATTATACTTCTGCCTATGATATGAATATGTGTAAAGTGATTGATACATATGCTACTGCACAAAAACATGTCGATCAAGGAATGAGTTTAACTCTATTTGTCCGTTCTGAAATTCCAGAAGGATTGTATCCATGGAAAAAAGGAACGAAACAAACCACTCGTGATTTAACGTTGTTACGTAATTACGCTTATAAAAAAGGAATTAAATCTATCTATTATGTTCGTACTTATACGGCAGATAAACGTGAAGTAGGAACAAGTACTTGTGAAAGTTGTGTGATTTAAAATGACAGAAAAAACAAATTATTATGATGCAATTAACTGGAATGAATTACCTGATGAAGTTGATAAATTAGCTTGGGAAAAATTAACTTCTCAATTTTGGTTAGATACGCGTATTCCTATTTCTAACGACTTAGACGACTGGGCAGCATTATCCCCCCAAGAAAAAGAATTAGTACAACGTGTCTTTGGTGGATTAACTTTATTAGACACTATGCAATCTGAAAGTGGAATCGAACATATTCGTAAAGATATTCGTACTCCCCAAGAAGAAGCAGTACTAAATAATATTCAATTTATGGAATCTGTTCATGCGAAAAGTTATTCTTCTATTTTTAGTACTTTAAATACAATGAAAGAAATTGAAGAAATCTTTGAATGGACAAATAATAATGAATTTTTACAAAAGAAAGCAAAATTAATTAATGAAGTATATTTATATGGAGATGGTCTACAAAAGAAAGTGGCTAGTGTTTTTCTAGAATCCTTCCTATTCTATTCTGGATTCTATACTCCTTTATATTATTTAGGAAATAATAAACTACCAAATGTAGCAGAAGTCATTAAATTAATTATTCGTGATGAGTTTGTTCATGGTACTTATATTGGCTATAAATTCCAATTAAGCTATCAAGAACAATCAGAAGAAGAACAAGAACGCTTAAAAATGTGGACGTATAATTATCTTTATGAATTATATGAAAATGAAGTTCAATATGCTCACCAACTATATGATGGAATGGGCTGGACAGAAGATGTCATTAAATACATGAATTACAATGCTAATGTGGCCTTGAAGAACTTAGGATTTGATCCATTATTCCTTGAGACAGAGGAAGATGTAAATCCAATTATTATGAACGGAATTTCTACAAGCACAAATAACCATGATTTCTTCTCACAAGTAGGGAATGGTTACTTAATGGGTGAAGTAGAACCAATGTCAGAAGACGATTACCATTTATTTGATGAATAAAACAAAGAGTCATTCTTTAAGAATGACTCTTTTAATCTATAGAAAGAAGAGAAACGATAATGAAAGCAATTTGGGCAGAAGATAACCAAGGTTGGATGGGATATCAAGGAAAATTACCATGGCATGTTCCAGAGGACCTTCGCTTTTTTAAAGAAAAAACAAGTGGAAATATTGTGATTATGGGACGAAAAACTTGGGAAGGGATAGGACATCCTTTACCCAACCGTGTCAATATTATTTTAAGTCGAACAGAAAAAGAAATTCCTGGATGTCTTACTTTTTCTTCTATCAAAGAAGTATTATCTTATTTGCAAGACAAGAAAGAAGTAGAAGTCTATGTTATTGGGGGAAAAGAAATTTTTGAACAATTTTTCCCTTATTGCCATACTATTTATCGAACAATCATCCACCATTCTTATCCAGGAGATGTACAAGCTCCTCATATCGATAATAAACAATGGGAAAGAGTGGAAGTAAAAGAAGAAAAAAGTCAGACGAAACCTTATCCACAAATTACCTTTGAGACTTGGCAAAGAAAAAGAAGCGAGTAAAATACTCGCTTCTTTTTTATGATAAATAATCTTTATCCATAGTTGTCTTTAAAGAATTGACATCTTCAAAGATAGAATCAATCAATCTTTGAGTATCTTGACGAATAGTATCTACAGCAAACGGAAATAAATTCTTCGCATTTTTATAATTCTCTTTATACAATGAATGGTCGCAAATAATAATATAAGGATAATTAAAATATTCTTCTGGTAGTTCGTCCAAAGTATAATAAATCGTTGAATTGATTTTAAATTGTGCACTACTAATATATTTGAAAAAGAAATTAAAAATAAACGTAAACTGGTCTTGATTGGTTGCGACAATATTACATACATAATAATTATCATGCGTTGCTAAAATATTTTTATATAAATAATAAAAGCCTTTAATGCTATTTTCTTGTAAATTCAAAGCAATAGGGTTTTCAGCATTCCAACGTAGGATAACCTGGCGGAATTGTTGATAGTTAAAAGAATGACTATCAATTAAAAAATGTGGTGTAAATAAATTTATACCAACCCAACCATTAAATAAAACTCGCTCAAATTGACGTTGGAAAGAACTTTCATCAATGATTGTTCGACTGCTTAAAGTGATTAATTGAATATATAAAGCATAAACTTGATTATGTTGTGCAGTTAGAGCATTCCAATGTGTCTTTTGAAAAGGTTGAGATACTGTATAATCTTTATAGTTTGCAAATTGATGATAGACTAAAGTTGTTAAGACAGCTTCAATTTCGGCTTTTTCTTTAGACATTTCTTTCTCATATTCTCTTTTTAATTTTGGATAAGTTGGATCCTCTAAAAGGAAAGCAAATTGACGTAAACTAATTTGCAATGGATGTTCTTCATTTCTAGATAAGGCTAAATAAATATTCATAATGACGATTTTAGCATCAAAATCATTAAAATGAACGGTCCGTTTGTCAATAATGTTTTCTAGTATTATCTTAGCTTTGTGCCATAAAAACTGATCAATGTACTCATCAGCAAAATCAATTCTAGCATAAGTTGCATTTACTAACATTCGATAGCGTACTTCATTTTTTAAAATATCATGCTCTGTTAAATATAATTTAACATTACTTAAAATACGAAAGGCATTACTTTCTGATATAAATTCAGCTTCACGCAGCTCTGCAATTGTTAAGTCTGAAGTATGTAATGCTCGATATAACGAGCGGACAAATTTTGATTCATTATATAATTTTTGGGTAATTTGTAATAGAGGAATATTTGTTTTAAAAGTAATACTAATTTCTTTTGAATTAATATGACTTGTTAAAATAAACTCTTCGATATCAATATTAACACGTTTAAAATCATTTTTTAGCGTCTGTAAACTAATTTTCAATTCATTTAAAATTTCATCTACCAAGCAATGATTATGAGAATAGATGAATTCTACCAATTTAATACGACGAATAACGTCCTTTTCAATATAAAAATCCAACGTCCAAAACTCCTTTCCACTGTAAAATAATGGAAGATGAGATAAATTCACTCTTCTTTTTTAATTTTTTTATAACAATAATTCGACACGATTGTAACAAAAAGAAATTAAAAAAACAATGAATATTATATAAGTTCTCTATCGAATTTTTACTATCGTTTTGTCATATCTTGGAGATGTTCACCATTATTTATTCTCTATAAAATTAGAATTTTATCATTTATCATTGATTTTTATTGATATAGAAGGAATTTTGCAAAAAAATTTATTTTTTTATTTCATTTGTTTCTCATAAAGAAAAAAATAAATAGAAAAAAGAAGAGTAATTGTCAAAAGGAGAAAATTCTGAATTGTTTTTTTAGTATAAAAAAAGCTAGCAATAATTATTGCTAGCTTGTATCTTTCAGGGTAACTCTTTTATCGATAATAGGGTATTAGGGGTAATGGATAAAAGAGCTCTGTTAACCATTTAAAAAAGGTTGGGGTAAAATGGTTAACAGATATATAAATATAGGGTATAAATAGTTAGTTTGATTATAGAATAACTATAATTAAACTACGGAAACAATTTAATAGTGCTTCCCTTTAGTTTTGAAGGGATCATTCAAATAAATTATATTTGTGATAACTACATCACTTATTATAGTAGAAAAAAATTTCTTTACTAGTTCATTTATTAGGAAACATCAAGCAAATAATGAACGAAATTGCTCGTTATTGATTGAATCTGGATTTTTTATCAATAAACTCATAGATTAATATTCATTGTTATCTAAAGGGTAGAGGCAGATCAAATTACCTGCCATGAGAGCATAAAAAAATAGAGTACCTCTATCGAAGTACTCTATTTATTGTATTCGAATTAAGATTCAGTCACTGGGACTTTAGCTTTATCTTTTTTGTAGAAAACAAGTCCAACTAAAGTAACTACAATTCCTAAGATAGCTAGTCCTGTTTGTGCAAATAAAGTATTAATAACAATGAATAAACCACCTAATAATGCAATCGCAGGAACAATTGGATATAGTGGAACTTTATATGGACGTTCTAGACTTGGCTCACGTTTACGTAAGATAAAGACAGCTAAGAAAGTCATTGTGTAGAAAATCCAAATTACGAAAACTAACATATCTGTTAACATATCAAATTGACCAGATAACATATAAATAATCGCAATTCCTAAAATTAATAATGCTGAATTCACAGGAACTTGTGATTTTTTAGAAAGTTTGCTCCATAAGTTACTGAATGGTAAACGATTTTCTTTAGCCATTACGTAAGGGATACGCATTCCTGTCATTGTATATCCATTAATTGTACCGTAAACACTAATTAAAATACCGATAGTAACTAATTTACCACCCAAAGGACCAAATAATTTCATTGCTACATCACTAGCAGCATTGCTGTTACCAGCAATAGATCCAATAGATAAAGTCATTAAGAAGGCAATGTTGATTAATACATAAACAACCATAATACAAATTAAACCAATAGAAATCGCTTTTGGTAAATCGCGTTTTGGATTTTTCATTTCTCCAGCGATATTTCCGACGTTAATCCAACCATCATAAGCAAACATTGTTGCTAATAATCCTGAACCTAATGCTGTTAAAGCATTTGTACTTGGATCTTTTGGTGTCATTGGGAATAAAGATAGATGCTCTGGATTTTTTTGCATCAAACCAAAAATAATAATTAAAGCTAAAGGAATTAACTTACAAATGGTAGAAATTGTTTGTACTAGTCCACCCATTTTACTTCCTAAACAGTTTAAAAATGTTAAAGAAATGGCAGCAATGGCACCGACAATTAAAATTGCTTTAGGACTTAAACCGAATAAATTTGTAAATTGAGTACCAAAAATAATAGCTAACGCAGCAATATTTGCTGGATAATAAATAATCGTTTGAGCCCATCCTAAAAGATGTGATGCTAATGTACCATAAGTATGTTCAATGTAAGCAATCATCCCACCTGTTTTTGGAATTGCTGCTGCTAATTCAGCACCTGTTAATCCGGCACAGATAGTAATAATTCCTCCTAATAGCCATGCTAATAATCCAAGACCAGCATTCCCAGTGGTGGCATAAACGGCAGAAGCTTTAAAGAATACACCAGCACCAATTACTGTTCCAACTACGGTTGATAGAGCGGCCGAAAAGCCAATTTCTTTTTTTAAGGTTACTTCTTCTGTCATAACATTCATCTCCTTACTTTATCCATAAGAAAAGAGAAGAGGGGATACTAGAGTTCTCCTCTTCTCCCGTATTTATTGTCTATTAAGATCTATATTAACGAATAAAGTGTTGTACCACTTCATCGATTTTTGAAAGGTCAATATTTCCTCCAGACACAAGGGCAACTGTTTTCTTTCCTTTTAAGATTTCAGGATCGATTTTTCCACTAACAATAGCAGCGGTTGGAAGGGCACCTGCACCTTCACAAACGATTTTTGCACGTTGAATTAAATCTTTCATCGCGCATTGGATATCTTCTTCATCTACTAAAATCATATCATCTACGATTTCTGTAACTACATCAAAAGTTAATGTACCAGGTACAGCTACTGCACAGCCGTCAGCTAAGGTTTTATCTTCTTTGTGAGAAGTAATTTTTCCTTCACGATAAGAAGCAGTCATTCCGTGAATATTTTCTGATTGTACACCGATAATTTTAATGTTTGGATTAAATGATTTGGCTGCTACCGCAATACCAGAAATCATTCCTCCACCACCAACAGGAACAATAATATTATCGACATCCCATAATTGTTCTAAAATTTCTAGTCCAATCGTTCCTTGACCTGCCATGACATATTTATCATCATAAGGTGGAATAAAGACTAGACCACTTTCTTCAACTAATTGAGCGCATTTTTCTTTTGCTTCATCGAAAAATTCACCATGTAAAATTACTTCAGCACCATAGCCACGGGTGGCATCGACTTTTGATTGTGGTGCGGTTTCAGGCATAACAATTGTTGCTTTAACACCTAATAATTTACAAGATAGGGCAACCCCTTGTGCATGGTTCCCAGCAGAACAAGCAATGACGCCACGTTTTTTTTCTTCTTCAGATAAATGAGAAATGCAATTGAATGCACCACGGAATTTGAAAGATCCAGTTAATTGCATATTTTCTAATTTCAAATAAATATCCCCATCATAGCGACTAGACATAAAATAAGATTTAATTAGGGGAGTGAAGCGGGCATAAGGTTTAATCACATTTTTTGCTTCATGAATATCTGTAATATTAACGGGTAATTTTTTCCAGTTCGTCATTATATATTCCTCTTTTCATCATCATTATCATCATTATTTTGTATTTATCATTTTTATAATTCGGTATATTCTGTACCGATAGAATCTGCTAAAGCTTTAGAAACTACTTTTCCATCATAAACGCTCATTGCGGTATGAATTGGTTCATTTGTTTTTACTGCTTCTTCGATTCCTTTATTGGCAATATCTACTAAGTATTCAATATTTCCTTTTGATAAAGCAATGGTTGCTGTACGAGGAACAGCTCCAGGCATATTTGGTACTGCGTAATGAACCACACCATATTTGACAAAGATAGGATCAGCATGAGAAGTAGGTGCTTCAATCGTTGCTACTGTACCTCCTTGGTCAATGGCAATATCAATGATAACAGAACCTTTTTTCATAGATTGAACCATTTCGGTTGTAACTAATTTTGGTGGTTTTGCTCCTGGAATTAAAAGAGTAGAGATGAAGACATCTGCTTTTTTAATGTTTTCTGCTAATGATTCTTGGGTAGAAGGGATGATTTCTACAGAATCATTGGTGTAACGATCTTCTAAATACGCGATTTGTTTTTCGCTCTTTTCTAAAATAATGACATGGCAACCCATACCGATTAACATGTCACAAGCATTGACCGCAGCGTTTCCTCCACCTAAGATAACTGCAGTTCCGGCTTCAATTCCTGGAATTCCTGGAAGTAATAATCCTTCACCACCGTATTGTGCTTCTAGGTAGTTAGCACCTAGATAAGCAGCACGACGACCTGCTAAGGCACTCATTGGTTTTAATAAAGTTTGTACTCCATCAACGATTAAATTTTCAGCTGATACTGCGTACATATTTTTTTTCATCATTTCTTCTGTACATTCTTTATTAGCGGCTAAATGCAAGAATCCCCAAATGATTTGTCCTTCTTTAAAGTAACCATATTCACTAGGCATAGGTTCTTTTACTTTTACAATTAAAGGAGCAGTCCAAGCTTCTTCTGTGTCAACAATTTTTGCTCCAGCAGCTTGATATTCTTCATTTGAAAAACCTGCACCAATTCCGGCATCGCGATCGACTAAAACTTCATGACCTTCTGCTGTCAAAATTTTGACATTTTCAGGGGTCATTCCTACGCGACCTTCTCCTTGTTTAGGGTCTTTAATTACTCCAATTTTCATCGTAAGTTCCTCCTTATCGTTGATACATTCGTATTATAACACGATAAAAATCATTACTGATACGATTTATATAAGATTATTTTAAAAACATGAAAGCGTTTTATTTGTGATTTATCTGCACTTCGTCTATTTTCATTCATCATAAAAATGAAAAAGAGAAAATAACCTTTATTTTCCATATAAAATAAAAGATTTAAGCGTTTTGTTTTTCATCAAATTAAGATATTTTCCATAAAATGAAAAGGCAATGAAAATGATAAAAAGAAGAGAAAATGATGAAATGAAGAACAATAATAAGGGATAATTGTTTTTTAAGCGAGAAAAATATTTTATTTTTTCTAGCTTAAAAAGACAAAGAATAAGGCAAAATAAAATTTTTTTATTTTCCTATATAATAGGAGATTGAACATTTGGCAAATAGATAAAAATCACGTATGATGAAAACAGTATAAATTAGGCGGATATGGGGTGAAAAAAATGTCATTCGATGGAATTTTTTTACATCAAGTACAACAAGAATTGCAAGAACTAGAAACAGGACGAATTACGAAAGTACAAAGTCCTTATGAAAACGAAATTATTTTAACTGTACGAGCAAAAGGTAAAAATCATAAATTACTATTATGTACTCATGCGCAATATGCTCGTATTCAATGCACTACATTACCTTATTTAAATCAAGAACAACCTTCTTTGTTTTGTATGACCTTACGCAAATATATTGATGGGGCATTTATTGAAAAAATTGAACAGCAAGGAAATGACCGTGTGATTTGTCTTTCTTTAACAAGAAGAGATGAAATTGGTGATCAAAAATATTATCAATTAATTTTAGAAATTATGGGACGACATAGTAATCTCCTATTAGTAGAAAAAGAAACAAATAAAATCATTGATTGCTTAAAACATGTAGGAATTCATCAAAATTCTTATCGAACCTTGTTACCAGGTGCAATCTATCTTTCTGTACCTCACCAAGATAAGAAAAATCCTTTCCAAATGACAAAAGAAGAAGTGTTCCAGTTTTTACATACAGAAGCACATTCAGCAAAAGAGATTCAAACTGCATTACAAGGAATCGGAAAAGATACAGCTCATGAGCTTTTCTTACGTTTAGATGAAGAAAAAGAAAAAGTGATGATTTGGAATCAATTTTTCCAAGAATTAGAAAAAGGAACTCCTACATTGACGACCTATGAAGGAAAAGACTATTTATTGCCAATGCCTTATCAGTCTTTACCAGGAGAAAATGAATTCTTTTCTTCTTATAGTGAGTTATTAGATGTTTATTATGGTGAACGTGTCCAACAAGCACGAGTGCAACAACAAATTGGGGATATTGCTCATCGTTTACGTCATATTGTGGAAAAAAACACTTTAAAAATTCAAAAGTTGGAAGAACAATTATCAGAAGCAAACGATGCAGAACAATGGAGACAATATGGAGAGTTGTTAACTACTTATTTACATTTAGTTCCTAAAGGGGCTACAGAAGTTTCCTTACCTAACTATTATAATGAAGAAGGAAAAGATGCCATCATTCCTTTAGATCCTGCATATTCTCCCAATAAAAATGCACAAAAATATTTCCAAAAATATCAAAAATTGAAAAAAAGTGTAAAAATTGTCCAACAACAAATTACTCAAACTAAAGAAGAAAATCAATATTTAGAAAGTATCTTGGCGCAAATGGAGATTGCGACTCCAGAAGATTTACCAGCGATTCAAGAAGAATTGTATGCTCAAGGATTTTTAAAAGAAAAGAAACATCGTCGTATGAAGACAAAAAAATCTCAGCCTTTACAATTCCATACTTCTAAAGGGACTCCGATTTATGTAGGACGTAATAATTTACAAAATGATGAACTATCTTTGAAAAAAGCGCAAAAAAATGACTACTGGCTACATGCTAAAAATATCCCTGGCTCTCATGTCATTTTAAAAACAAGTACACCTACGGATGAAGAAATTGTAGAAGCAGCGACATTAGCTGCCTACTATTCAAAATACCAAAAAGCAGCCAATGTACCGGTAGATTATATTCAAGTCAAACATTTACGAAAACCTAATGGCGCAAAACCAGGTTTTGTCGTTTATGAAGGACAAAAATCAACCGTGGTCACGCCAACAAAAGAAAAAGTAGAGGCATTAAAAGATGAGTAAAAAAATTATAGCTTTATTTGCTGATCCTGTGGCTCATAGTTTCTCCCCTAGGATGCACACTTATGGTTTTCAAACTTGGAACATAGATGCAGAATATCTTTTAGTTCAAAGTACACCTGAAACCTTGCAAAAAGATTTTCAAAAGTTAGAAGCACAATATGGAGAACAATTTATTGGTGCGAATTTTTCTTTTCCGAATAAAAAAGCAATGCTTACGTTAGCAGATATCAAAGATTCTACAGTCCAAAGAGTAGGGGCAGGCAACACCATTGTAAAAGAACAAGGACTATGGAAAGCTTATAATACTGATGGGAAAGGCTTTTTCTTGGCGCTAAAAGAAAAAGGGTATGAACTAAAAGGAAAAACATTGACTCTTTTAGGAAGTGGTAGTGCCGCAATTTCCATCATTGAACAAGCTCCTTTTTTTGGAATTACAAATATCTATGTGTACTATACAAAGGAATCCTATTATCAAAATACAAAGGAAAAACTAGATTTTTTACAAAAAGAAACTCCTTTTTCCTATCAATTGCTTCCGTATACGTCGCAAGATTTTAGGAAAGAAAAGACAGATTTTTTTGTCAATACAACCGCAGATAGTTTATTACGAAGGAAAAGAGATTCTTTACAATATCCAGATGCACTCATTTTGGATTTAAATTATGTACCGAAATGCTCAACGTTTTTAAAAGAGGCAAAAGCACAAGGTAAAGAGACAATGAATGGACTAGGAATGTTAGTATTTCAAGGAGCATTAGCCTTTGAAAAATGGTGCCATCATCCATTACCAACAAAAGAGATATGGCCAATGTTAGAAGAAAAATAAAGAAAGATCAATAGAAAAGGAATAAAGGAAAAAATGGAAAATAAAAGAAATCATCCCTATTATTTGGGAAGTAGAGAATATCAAAAAGAAGATACCATCATCGATCTTGGGGATTGTAAAATCGGTGGCGGTCATTTTGTAAAAATGGCAGGCCCTTGCTCTGTGGAAAGTGAAGAGCAAATTTTACAAACCGCAAAAGCAGTAAAAGAAGCAGGGGGACAAGTACTACGTGGAGGAGCCTTTAAACCAAGAACAAATCCTTATTCTTTCCAAGGATTGGGATTAGAGGGGCTACAATTATTGCGTAAAGCCGCAGATCAATATGGATTAAAAGTCGTAACTGAAGTGATGGATGAAGGACACATCGCGATGGTTCGAGAATATACCGATATTTTTCAAATTGGGGCAAGAAACATGCAAAATTATCGTTTATTAGAAGCCATTGGAAAAGAAGACAAGCCAGTGCTTTTAAAACGTGGATTAAGTGCCACCATTGATGAATGGCTAAGTGCCGCAGAATATATCGCAAACGAAGGAAATCGACAAATTATTCTTGTCGAACGTGGAATTCGTACGTTTGAAACAAAAACAAGAAATACCTTTGATGTCAGTGCGGTTCCTGTGATTCATCGCTTGAGTCACTATCCTATTTTAGTCGACCCAAGTCATGCTGCAGGGAAAAAAGAATATGTAGAACCTTTAACGTTAGCTGGGGTTGCCGCAGGAGCAGATGGATTTATTATTGAGATTCATCCACACCCAGAAGAAGCATTGAGTGATGGAGAACAATCTTTATCTTTAAAACAATGGGCTTCACTTTCTCAAAAGGTAGATGCCTTACTCCCCGTTGTTCAATCGATTTATGATAGAAAGGATTCCTAAAATGGAAGTAGAAGTAAACACCCAACCGAATTATCAAGTAAAAATTGAAAATCATCTTTTTCAAACAATTGGAAAAGAAATTCGTCACTATTGGACACCAAGAAAAGTAATGGTAGTCACCGATTATACGGTTCAAGCGCTGTATTATGATGAATTACAAGAACAATTACAAAAAGAAGGGTTTGAAGTATTCTTGTTTTCATTTCCTGAAGGGGAACGAAACAAAAGTCTAGAAATCGCGGAACAATTATATGAAGGATTAGCTGAACAAGGATTCAATCGTGGAGATGGCATTATCGCTTTAGGAGGAGGAGTTGTCGGTGATTTAACTGGATTTGTCGCAGCTACTTATATGCGTGGAATTCCTTTTTTACAAATTCCAACAACTTTATTAGCTCAAGTCGATAGCAGTATTGGAGGAAAAACTGCGGTTAATTTACCTTTTGGCAAAAACTTAGTAGGAGCGTTTTATCAACCAGATGCGGTCTTTATTGATCCAATTATGCTACAAACCTTAGAATGGCCTTATTTAGCAGAAGGATTAGCGGAAGTCATTAAAATGGCAATGATTGGCGATAAAGAACTTTGGGAACATTTACAAACTTTACCATTGGAAAAAGAAGCATTCTTTGCTCAATTACCTTATATCATCACTCGAGCTTGCCAACAAAAAGCAGATATTGTAAGACAAGATCCTTATGATTATGGTTTACGTCGCAAATTGAACTTTGGCCATACAATTGCTCATGCATTAGAAGCCATTGACGATTATAAAGGACTTCGCCATGGGGCAGCTGTAGCCATCGGTATGGTTGCTATTCTACAGCTTGCGTATAAAGAACAATGGATTGAAAACGAAACCATGATTGAAGAATTAATTCAATTATTAGAAAAATTCCACTTACCAACCGAATATGATGAAGTCGGTATGGATGAAATTTTTGAATACATCGTTCGTGATAAAAAAGGAATGAAAGATGAAATCACACTTGTTTTAGTGAACGAAATTGGTCAAAGCTTTTTTAAAACGATTTCTTATGAAGAATTATGGGAAATCTTAGAATAGAGGAGAAATTATGAATTTTATTACTGCAGGTGAATCTCATGGACCTTGCCTTACAGGAATCATTGATCACTTTCCAGCAGGATTAACGGTAGATATTGAAAAGATCAATCAAGCGTTAGCCCAGCGCCAAAAAGGATATGGCCGTGGTGGAAGAATGAAAATCGAACAAGACAAAGTTCAAATTTTATCTGGGATTCGTCACCAAAAAACAATGGGAAGCCCAATTACTTTTCAAATTGAAAATCGAGATTTTAAAAATTGGCAAAAAGAAATGTCTGCTTTAGAACCTTATGAAACAAAACGTGGAGTCTATACACCAAGACCAGGACATGCAGATTTAGTTGGTGGGATTAAATATGGACAAGAAGATATGCGCAATGTGTTAGAACGTTCTTCTGCTCGCGAAACAGCAATGCGAGTTGCTATTGGAGCCTTATGTACTCAATTACTAGAAGTATTGGGCATTACTTTGCAAGGACGCGTTTTTCAAATTGGCCCAGTAAAAGATCTTGTAGTCGAAGATGAATTTACCACTCATAATGACTTACGTGTTGTCCATGAAGCAGTAGCCGAGGAAATGAAAAACTGGATTCAAAAAGCCAAAGAAGAAGGAACTACATTAGGTGGAGGCATAGAAGTTATTGTTAAAGGAATGCCTGCAGGAGTTGGCGACTATACGCAGTGGAATCGAAAATTAGATGCTCGTCTAAGTTATGCGGTGATGAGTATTAACGCGATGAAAGGTGTTACTTTTGGAGATGGTATTTCCTTAATTCAATCTTTTGGAAAAGACGTGATGGATGAAATCGCTTGGAAAGAAGAGGAAGGCTATTATCGTCTTTCTAATCATCTTGGAGGAATTGAAGGGGGTATGTCTACTGGAATGCCAATTCGCTTACAAGCGTATATGAAACCTATCCCTACACAATATCATCCACTACAAACCGTAGATGTACGAACAAAAGAAATTTATCAAGCTAGTGTCGAACGTAGCGATCATTGCGCTGTACCAAGTGCTAGTTACGTAGTAGAAGCGGTCGTAGCGACAACTTTAGTCGAAATTCTTTGCGAACAATTTACAAGTGACACAGTAGAACAATTAAAAGAAGCGGTTGAAAAACAAAGAAAAAGAGGACAAGACTTATGATGAATCTTCGTTTTTCTCACCCCTATTTAAAGGGAAAACTACGAGTAGCTAGTGACAAATCAATCTCTCATCGCGCTTTGATGCTTGGTGCATATAGTAAAGGTAAAACAGAGATTCATCACTTATTACAAGCAAAAGATATCACTTCTACAAAAGAGGCTTTACAAAAAGCAGGGGCAATGATCACTGAAGACAACGGTAGAATCATAGTAGAAGGATGCAATCGTCAATGGAAAGAAGAAGAGCTCTTTTTTGATTTAGGAAATTCAGGAACTTCTGCTCGTCTTTTATCCGGTCTTTTTGCTAACACTACAAAAACGTATCATTTCACAGGAGATGAGTCATTACAACAACGCCCTATGAAACGGATTATTGATCCTTTAGAAAAAATGGGCGTTCATTTTACCACTCAAAATATGAAGTTACCTTTTGCTTTTTCTAGTATGGAGTTACAAGGAATGACGTATTCATTACCTGTTGCTAGTGCGCAAGTAAAATCTGCAATTTTACTGGCAGGATTATCCGCAAAAGGAGACACAACAGTGATAGAAACAATTCCTACTAGAAATCACACAGAAGAAATGTTACCTTTCTTTGGAGGTAGGGTTGAAGTTCAAGAAAAAGAAGAACATACAGAAATTCAACTTGTAGGAAATCAAGAGTTAGAGGGGACAGAACTATTTGTACCGGCCGATATTTCTTCTGCGGCATTTTTTATCGTAGGAGCAATTTTAACCCCCAAAAGTGACTTGTACTTAATGGATCTAACAAAAAACAAAACAAGAAATGGTTTGGTTGAGGTTCTACTAAGAATGGGTGCTCATTTGGAGTGGATTCCACAAGAAAATGGATTATATCAACTGCATTGCCAATATAGTCCAAACCTAAAAGGAACGATTGTAGAGGGAAAAGAAATTCCCCAATTAATCGATGAACTACCATTACTTGCCTTAGTAGCAACACAAGCAGAAGGAAAGACGATAGTTCGTAACGCAGAAGAATTGAAAGTAAAAGAATCCAATCGTATTTTATCTACCGCTACAGAATTGAAAAAACTAGGAGCAGAGATTGTAGTTAAAGAAGATGGATGGGAAATTGCAGGAGATTCTTTATTACATGGAGGCAAGGTAGAAAGCCACCAAGATCATCGAATCGCGATGATGCTGATGATTGCTGCTTTGTTGATTCCAGAACCTGTCTTTTTAACAGATGAACAAGCAATGGAGATTTCTTATCCATCTTTTATGAACAATTTACAATCTGTTTTGTATGAAGAGTTTATGATATGATAAATAAAAATAAACCGAACGAAGGAGAAGAATAGTGCAAAAGCAACAAAAGAAGAAAGGACAATTTCTCTTTTGGATTTTATTTTTAGGAATCATTGGCGTGGGAATTTCTGGGATTTATACCTATTGGATTTGTCCTAAAGAATATCAATCCACAGCTACCATGCGTATTGAGCTTTCTAAAGACCAAGAAGAAAGTGTCGCTCAAGATAAGAAAATGCAGCAATCGTTAGAAGATAATTTTCAAGCGATTGCCAAAAATAAAGAAATCTTGGCTATGACAAAAAAACAAATGTCAAAAGACTTCCAACCAAGTATTTCTACCTTACAAAAAGAGATTCATGTTTCTTTAGAAGATAATGGAAAAGAATTATCTTTCCGCGCTCAGTCATCGAACCCACTATGGGCACAAGATGAACTTCAAGCAATGGGAAAAACATGGATGGAAGTTTTGCCACAAAAATTAAAAATTCAAGGATTACATTGGGTAAAAGACCCTACGTTTTCACCAAAACCAATTCAGCCTAATGTACCTTTACAATTAGGAATAGGAGCAATCATTGGGGTTATCCTTGGTGCAATGATTGGCTTATTACTCCGATTAGGACAACGGAAAAAGAAATATGTCCAACATCGCTATTTACAAACTTTATCTGCTCCAGTGATTGGTTCTATTCCTACCTTAACGGAAGTTACCCAAAAACCAATGTATCAAAAGGAAGGAGAGCGTCAAGTAGAAGAACATAATGCTATGGTAGATGAGCGTTTATTAGGAGAAACACAACATCTAGAAACATTGACTCGTTCTCGACGCAAAAGAAAAAGATGAGTACAATTCCCCCATTAGTAAATAACGAAACTGAAGTGGCGTCTTTTCGACAATTAGCAGAAAATATTGATTTGAATTTTGAACATAAACAAATTATTGCGGTGACTTCTAGTCAAAAAGGAGAAGGGAAATCAACGATTGCGGCAAATTTAGCTTTTACTTATGCTAAGGAAGGGTTCCAAACCTTATTAATTGATGCCAATTTAACTTCTCCAATGCAAGATACAATTTTTGATTTACAAAATTATAAAGGAGTATCCACTTATCTAGAAGAAGAATCTCCGCTATTACAGCGTTTTACTTTACCTTCAGGATACATTCGCACACTTGATTTATTAACAAGTGGTCCTCATTTAGCGAAAGCACAAAATTATCGTCAAAATTTGGAACAGTTGTTAGAAGAAGCGAAAAAATATTATCGCCGAATTATTATCGATACGAGTGCACTAGATGTTTCTGATCTTTCTTTAGAATTTATCCAAGAAAGTGAATTAACTCTATTTATTGCACGAAAAAAATATTCAGAACAAAAAGAGGTACAGAGAGCCTTTAAAAAATTAAAACGTTGTGATATTCCTATTGCAATCGTCGAAAATGAATTTAAGTCTTAATGATAGAACGAAAAATATATTTCTAAAATGAGATAAATATCTGTAAGATGAACAAAGAAATAGAAGAAAAAGAAAAGAAGTTTACTTTTTAGGGTAAACTTCTTTCTTTTATGTTAGAATAAATAATTGTGAAAGACTTAGAGAGGGGGCTTTATTTTGCAATCATCCATGTACCAATGGAAACAACCAAAGGAATTAACGAACGAAGAAAAAGAACAAATTTCTATTTTTGCTTCTGATTTATCCATTGCAGGTCCCTTAGCCGAATTATTATGGCGTCGTGGCATTCAGACAAAAGCCGATTATGAAGCATGGATTCATCCAAGAATAGAAGATTTACATGATCCTTTTTTATTCCCAGATATGGCAAAAGCAGTCGCTCGTATTCTTTTTGCGATTGAAAATAATCAGCGAATTTTAATCTATGGAGATTATGACTGTGATGGGATTTCTAGTACTGTCGTTTTAAAAGATGTCTTAGACGCGATGGGAGCAGAAGTAGAATATTTCCTACCAGATCGAACAACCGATGGATATGGACCAAATTTATCTGTTTATAAATATTATATTCAATCAGGAATTGATTTAATTATTACTGTAGATAATGGGATTACAGGATTTGAAGCTTTGGCTTATGCGAAAGAACAAGGGGTCGATGTTATTGTTACTGATCACCATCAATTAAAAGAAGAGCTTCCTGAAGCCTATGCTATTATTCATCCACTTCTACCTGGAACAGACTATCCAGAGAAGCATTTAGCAGGGGTAGGGGTAGCCTTTAAACTTGCTTGTGCTTTAGTAGATGGTATCCCAACTGAAGTGCTAGATATGGTGGCTTTAGGAACGATTGCTGATTTGATGCCATTAACTGGAGAAAATCGCACACTAGTGGCTTTAGGATTGGACGCGATGCGTCATTCTGAACGAATGGGATTACAACAATTAGCGCATTTTGCTAATCTTTCTCTAGAAACGATTACCTCTGAGCAAGTTTCTTTCCAAATCGCTCCTCGATTGAATGCACCAGGACGATTAGGAGATGCAAATATTGCTGTTGAAATGTTGACAACTTTTGACGATGAAGTAGCACAACAATATGCTAAAGAAATTAATGCATTGAATACAGAGCGTAAAGAATACGTAGAAAAAGCAGTAGAAGAAGCGAAAGAACAGTTAACCGAAGATAAAATTCAAATCGTTACAAGCACAGAATGGCCGGAAGGTATTTTAGGAATTGTGGCAGGAAAGATTATGGATCAAACAGGCTGTCCTTGTTTAGCTTTACATTTAGATCCATTAAGTGGAGAAGCAAAAGGCTCTGCTCGTAGCGTGGAATCTTTATCCATTGTTTCTTTACTAGAACAATGTTCTGACCTTTTAGTGACTTTTGGTGGACATCCTGCCGCGGCAGGTTTAACAATTACCACTGAAAATTTGGAAGCCTTTCGTCAAAAAATCAACCAACTACCAGAAGTAGAAGCTTTTGAAAAAGGAAAAAAAGAGCAAGAAATCGACCTTATTTTATCCGTAGAAGATTGCACAATGGACTTTTTTGATGAGTTACAAATCCTTGCTCCTTTTGGGAAAGGAAATCCTATCCCTTGTTTAGAATTACAAGGAGTCTCTATCGAAAATCCTAAAACTTTTGGTAAAAATCAAGCACATATGAAAGGGCTAATTGTCCAAAAAGAAGAAGAAAAAATAAGTAAATTACCGTTTATTTATTTTTCTTATCGTGGCTCCCAAAGAGATCTATTAAGTAGTACTAAAGTGAATGTCATTGGAGAATTGGACTGTAATGAATGGCAAGGAAAGCAAACGTTACAATTACGTTTGAAAGATTATGAGATTCCTACTTTACAATTGTTTGATGCTCGTGGACAACGCTTTTTATCTGAAGATTATGTACAATCCGATGCTCTTTATCTATATTTCAATCCGTTGCATAAACGTCGCTTACAAATGTATTATCCAGAAGCGACTTTACTAGATGTGACCACTTATTTAACACAAGAAGACGATGTTACTCAAGTGATTCTATTAGATCTTCCTACTCATTTAGAAGAGCTTGCTCAAGTAATTCATAAACATAAAGATCAAGAGTACGTTTTAGTCGCTCATGACTTTGAAGAAGCATATCTTAATGGAATGCCAAGTCGAGAACAATTCACTTATGTTTTCCAATATTTGAAAAAACAAAAAGATTTGGATGTCCATCATCAATTAAAACAATTGAGTCAGATGCTAAAAATCCCTATGCAAAACTTGATATTTATGATAAATTTATTTAGGGACTTGGATTTTGTTCGCATTCAAAATGGAATCTTAAATCCAGTACCAAATCCAACAAAACGACCATTAGATAGTAGTACGATTTATCAAGAACGTGAAACCTTAATTCAAAGTGAAGCTTTCTTATTATACGAAACAATAGATAGCTTATTTCATTGGTTTCAACAACAGGAGGAAGAAAAATAAAATGGATTTAAAAAATTATATCGCAAGCATTGAAAACTACCCAAAAGAAGGAATTGTTTTCCGTGATATTTCACCGTTAATGGCAGATGGTGAGGCCTATCGTGCTGCGACACAAGCCATTGTAGAATATGCAAAAGAAAAAGAAGTAGATATGGTAGTAGGACCAGAAGCACGTGGATTTATCGTTGGATGTCCTGTCGCTTATGAAATGAGCATTGGATTTGCTCCAGTCCGCAAACCAGGAAAATTACCTCGTGAAACAATCGAAGTAAGCTACGAAAAAGAATATGGAATGGATACATTAACAATTCACAAAGATGCCATCAAACCAGGTCAACGTGTATTAATTACAGATGACTTATTAGCTACTGGCGGTACGATTGCTGCAACGATTAAATTAGTAGAAGAATTAGGCGGAATTGTTGTTGGATGTGCCTTTTTAATTGAATTAACAGACTTACACGGTCGTGACAACATCAAAGATTATGACATTAAAGTATTAATGGAATATTAATAAACCTTAAAAGCATGAGACCGATTTCTCATGCTTTTTCTTTTTAAAAGAAAGGAGAAACAAATGTACGATTACGTCATTGTCGGAGCAGGGTTGTTCGGTGCTATTTGTGCCCATGAACTAGCGCTGCAAGGGAAAAAAATTAAAGTAATTGAAAAACGCAATCATATTGCAGGAAATATTTATACAAAAGAAGTAGAGGGAATTCATGTTCATGAATATGGTGCTCATATTTTCCATACAAGTAATGAACAAGTATGGCGCTATATCAATCAATTTACAACGTTCCATCCTTTTATCAATTCACCGATTGCAAATTTCCGTGGCGAAATTTATAACTTACCTTTCAATATGAATACTTTTAACAAATTATGGGGAGTGGTAACACCACAAGAAGCTCAAGAAAAAATTGAACAACAAAAGAAAGAAGCTTTAGGGGATAAAGAACCACAAAATTTAGAAGAGCAAGCGATTTCTCTTGTCGGAACAGATATTTATCAGAAGTTGATCAAAGGATATACAGAAAAACAATGGGGGGAAAAAGCAACTAAACTTCCAAGTTTTATCATTAAACGTTTGCCAGTTCGTTATACATATAATAACAATTATTTCAACGATATTTATCAAGGAATTCCTACAAATGGCTATACCGCTATTGTAGAAAATATGTTAAATCATCCAAATATCTCTGTAGAATTAGGAATTGATTTCTTTGAAAACCGCGAACATTGGCTAAATCAAGGAGAAAAATTAATTTTTACAGGAATGATTGATCAATTCTTTAATTATGAATATGGAACCTTGGCTTATCGTTCTTTACGTTTCGAACATGAGTATTTAAATAACATTGATAACTATCAAGGAAACGCTGTTGTTAACTATACAGATGTTACACCAGCTTATACAAGAATTATTGAACATAAACATTTCCAAACCAATCAACCAGAATCAATTTCTGGTACAATGATTACTAAAGAATATCCTGCAGATTGGGAACCTGGAATCGAACCATATTATCCAGTAAATAATGATGAAAATAATGCTTTATATCAGCGTTATGCTCAAAAAGCAGCAGAATTTCCTAATATTATTTTTGGCGGACGCTTAGGCACTTATCGTTACTATGATATGGATAAAATTGTGGAACAAGCTCTTAAAACCGTCGAGAATGAACTTAAATAATTCATAAATTTTAAGATGCATTTTTATCTTTTTATGGATTAATGATGAATCCATAAATAAAATGCCAATAATAAAAATAGAGGAGAGATGAAAATATCAAGCCTCTATTTTTTTCTTATTTCCTTAACTTCCGATAATATATATTATGTAAACTAGGATATCATTTTTTAGATGAGGATTATTCCTCATCTCATAAGATCTATTTCAACCGATGGTGTGGGATTTGAACCCACGCACGATATTCTCGCCTATCGCTTTTCGAGAGCGACCCCTTTAGCCACTTGGGTAACCATCGTAACCGGTCGTACAGGATTCGAACCCGCGACACCAAGCACCGGAAACTTGTGCTCTATCCAACTGAGCTAACGACCGCTATATCATTGAAATTATATCATAAAAAAAGAGAAATAAAAAGAGGACTTTTTATTTCTCAATAACCATTGATGATTCAGATATCGGTAGAATATCCAACTGTTGATAAAGCTCAGATAATAGACAGTAATTTTGCATAGGAGAGGATATAGAAAAAAGATGTTGTAACTCTTTTAAGTTCTCTTGATATTTTTCTTCCCATAGCTCCCATTGTTTACGTAATTTTTTACGGAAAAGACGAATTGTCAGTTGATCATTTTGAATCCAATGTGCAGCAGACAATGCTTGATAAAAAATAGATTGTTTTTGTTTTTCTAAATCACCCGTAGCACGATTCATTTGACGAATAAGGCGTAGACAACGATCTAAAAAGAAACTTGTTTCTACATCGCCTGTATAAGGATAAATCTCTTGGCTATATGCTGTCACTAATGGACATTGTGCATGCAAAGCTAAAAAATAAGAGACCCAATCTTGTTCCCAAACAGAAAGAGATTGATAGCTCGCAAAAATTGCTTTTTCTGAAGAAATAGAAATCCAACGCTGCATCTCTATTCCCTCTTCTAACAATAATAACTCTTGATTTTCAGGAATTACTTTAGCAATAAAATAAGAAAAGGCATCCTTATCCAATCCTTCTTTCCATTCTTCAGTCATCATTTTTTCCTTCCATGAAGAAAGAATCCCTGTTACTTTTTCTTTAGCAAGTTTTTGATCTGCCTGAAATTGATCTTTTGTATAAATAGGTAAAATTACAGAGTATGTACGCTCTTTTCGCTCTATCACTTGACAATCTATCAATTTTTGAATTTGTTCATCTAATTTTTTGCGGTTCACTTCAGGAAACGCCGCTCGAATTTCTTTTAAAGAAGCCTGAGGTGAATCTAAAAGATAAAAAATAAGCTCTTTCGTAAGCGGATGAGCATATAAACGCAAATCCGCCTCGTTAGAGCTTTTCATTTGTAATGGATAAACTAGATTAACCATTAAATGCTTCTGTTAGTGGAGGAACCACTTGTTTTTTACGAGATACAACCCCTTTTAATAGAGATTGATTTTCTTCTAAAGTAGTTTCAAATGCGGCTTCTACTTTATCTACTCCCTCACCTAACGCAATTACGATTGAATCACTATCTAAAATATTTGTAATTAATAACACAAATAAATCATAGCCTTCTTCTTCGTTTTCTTTTAACATTTCTGCTTCTAGAGCATCTTTACGAGATAATACATCTGCAAAGTCGACAGTATTTACTTGGTCGATACGAACTGTAACTCCGTTCATATCAAAGCTTTTAGCATCTGCATTTAGTAATTCTTTTTCTGTTTTAGTTGCTAAATTTGTACCTGCTTTTAACATTTCTAAACCGTAAGTTTCTGCATCTACACCAGCAATTTCTGCTAATTTTTTCGCAACTTCTACATCAAATGGTGTACATGTTGGAGATTTGAATAATAAAGTATCTGAAATAATAGCAGATAGCATCATTCCGGCAATGTTTGCTGGAATTTCTACATTATGTTCTTGATATAATTTATAAATAATTGTGTTTGTGCATCCTACTGGTTCAGCACGATAGAATAATGGTTCTGCACATTCAAAAGCAATACGGTGATGATCGACAACGTAAGAAACACGTACATCTTTAATATCTTTTACTGTTTGTTGTGCTTCATTATGGTCTACTAACATTACTTCTTTTACTTCGTTAGCAGCAGTTTCAATTACACGTAATGGTTCAAAACCAAATGTATTTAATGCATATTCTGTTTCTTCATTTGGTGTTCCTAAAGCAACAGCTTCTGCATTTACTCCTAATTGTTGTTGTAAATAAGCAAATGAAATCGCTGAAGCGATTGAATCTGTATCTGGATTTAAATGTCCGAAAACTAAAACTTTTTCCATGAGTTCTTATCTCCTTTAGTCATACATATATGAATTTATTATAGCATAAATTAAAACTGAATATAACAAAATATCCTCTAAACCATTATGTTTAGAGGATATTTTTTAACGTTGAAATCCAACTTTTAGAATCAATAACGATTTTAACAAATCCGTTTTTGCTAATTCCGGAGTTTTCTTTTCCATTAAATTACGTTGCAATTGATGGAATAAAACGGAAGATAGTAAAAAGAAAATTTCTTGTTGTTCATATTTACTTCGGAAGCGTAAAGTATCTAACTTTGTTCGCTCCCACTGGTAAATTTTTTCTTCTTGAAGTTTTTGAATAAACCAATCCCATTCTAAAAAACTTACTTCATTCAACCAAGACATAGAAAAAGTTTGGTGTTGTAGCAATAAAGGATATAAAGCTTGAAAGCATAAAGCTGTATAATCTAAAACATTATATCTTTGTGGCACTACTTTTTCCATTTCTTCTTTTAACGGATTAATAAATGTCACCGTTAATATGTGATGGAATGCATCTTTTTTATCTTCAAAATAAAGATAAAATGCACCACGAGAAATTTTTGCTTCTTTAATCATTCGATTAATGGAAGCTTGTTCATAACCATATTCAGAAAATTCGCAATAAATCGCTTCTTCAATTCTCTGTTGTTTTTCTTCCGTTAAATGATAGAAATTAGACTTGGTCATGATTTTCTTGTAAAGAAGAATGTTGTGCTAATTTTTCTTCCAATGCATGAATCGCTTCTTCTTTTTCTCCTAATAATTGTTCATATTCTTTTTTAGCATCTTCTACTTTTGCATCAATTTTTCGACTTTGACTTGCTTTTAATTCAGTCATTTCTTTTTGTAAGTTTTTAATTTGACGATTTTTTCCAAATAGACTAGCTGAAGATAATAAGAAGCTAATTAATGCTCCAAGTAAGGTTGATCCTAAAATTAAAATAATTAAAGGCTGTTTCAATTGTACAAAGCCAAAGTTAATTACAGCTTCTTCTCGATTTAAAATCGCAAAGATTACTACGATAAAGGCTAAAATTAACCCAATAATCATTTTCCAATTTTTCTTCATTTTTTGTCGCCCTCTTTTTTATTTGTTTCTTTAATACTTGGAATTTCAAAAACGTCAAAGTCCCAAGCAATTTTTGTATTTTTGAAAATACTACGTGCTTCTTTTTGTAATTGATAAGCTAATTTTCCAACATAGCGAGCACTAATATGAGTTAAGAACAAACGTTTTACATTCGCATTTTTCGCTACAGTCGCTGCTTGCGTACTTGTAGAATGGTAGTAATTGGCTGCTAATTTTTGTTCATCTTTACCAAAAGTACTTTCATGGACTAAAACATCTGCATCTTTTGCTAAAATTTCCACATTTGGCGTTTTTCTTGTATCCCCTAAAATAGTAACGATGCGTCCTTTTTTCGGTTGACCAATAAAATCTTTCCCATCAAAAGTTCTACCATCTTCTAAAGTCACGATTTCTCCTTTTTTCAATTGTGAGTAAACCGGACCTTGTGGAATATTTGCAGCTTTTACTTTATCGATTAATAATTCTCCAGGCAAATCTTTTTCAATGATGCGGTAACCAAAAGAATGAATACGATGATCTAGCAAAGCAACTTCAACTTTAAACTTTTTATTATCAATAATAGTTTTTACCCCTTCAAAGGCATCTAACTCAACATAAGAAATTTTATAACTTAATCTTGATTCTGAAATTTTTAATGTTGTTTCAACAAATTTTTTAATTCCTTTTGGTCCATAAATCACTAGATTTTCATCGCCCCCTTGGAAAGAACGACTACTTAATAATCCAGGTAAACCAAAAATATGATCTCCATGTAAATGAGTAATAAAAATTTTATTAATTTTTCGTGGACGTATATGTGTCTTTAATATTTGTTGCTGAGTTCCTTCTCCACAATCAAATAACCAAATCTCATTACATTCATCTAATAACTTTAATGCAATGCTGGTTACATTTCTTGAGGTAGCTGGGACACCAGCACCAGTGCCTAAAAATTGTAATTCCATAAATAAACTCTTTCCTATTTTAATTATTTCTTTCCTCTGTCTGTAATGGTAATACAACACGAATAATTAAACCTTTTGGCGAATTATCTAATGCTGTAATTGTGCCATCATGTGAATTGACAATCCATTGTGCAATAGATAACCCTAATCCTGTTCCTCCAGTCTCACGAGAACGAGAAGAATCTACACGGTAAAAACGGTCAAATAAATGTTGTTTATCTTCATCACTTGCTCCGATTCCATTATCTTTTACTTCAATAATCCAATGTTTAGGAGTTGTTTTTGATACGACAACAATTTGTCCTTCGTCTTCTGTATATTTCATCGCGTTATCAATCAAAATTACCAACAATTGATGGATTTTTTGTGAATCAAACCATAATTTTAAATGTGGTGTATGATTCTCTATCGTCAAATGACGGTCTTTCATTTCCGCAATTTCACAATAAGGAGAGACTGCCTGGTCAATAAATTGATGAATATCATGTAATTCTTCATGAATTACCAATGCACTACTATCTGATTTAGCTAAGAAAGATAAATCTTTAATCAATTGCTCTAAACGACGAACTTCATTTAAAGAAATAGCAATATTCTCGCTTTCTTCGATAATCGTATGTCGAGGATGAGTAAACAATTGTTCTAATTTAGCTTGAATGACGGTTAATGGAGTTCGTAATTCATGAGAAGCATCTTCCACAAAGCGTTGTTGACTTCTCCAAGAACGAATGATAGGTTTCATTGCTAATTTGGCTAAATAATAACTGATAATAAAAGACAGCAGCGTAAAAATAATCAAATAGAAAAATAATGATTTTCGGAAACGACCTGCTGCTTCATGAATTTGCGTAATCGCAACTAATACTTCAACATAAGTTTTCTTCCCTTTTACCATATAAGGTTTTGTCATCGATCGATAATATACATTAGAATCGTCATCTTTGTATTCTTTACAGACAAAACGATTTAAATCATTTTTATCCAACGAGAGCTGTTTAAACAATGAGTCCGACATATTGCGATCATCAATCGTTTCATCATTTAAAATTTTTCCATCATCAGACCATCGCACAATACGAATCGTATAGCGCGAGGTCTTTTCTACCTGACGAATTCTTTTATCTTCTGTAATATCTTTATTTTGGAAAATTTGCTCGATTACATTATCAACCTGGAAATAAATAGTAGTTTTTGTCATATGATAAATAATCATACCAAAACAAATAAAGAGAAAAGAAAAAATCAAAATATTAGAAAGTAACAGATGTTTCTCTTGTTTGCGAATACGACTATCCATTAGTCTTCCGATGGATTTTCCCAGATATAGCCCACATTACGTAATGTACGGATCATGTTTGGTACATTTTGTTTTTTCAATTGTTTACGTAAATTACTCATATACACTTCAACAACGGTAATAGAAGTACTAGAATCAAATCCCCAGATTCGGTCGAAGATTTGTTCTTTTGTAACAATTACATCTTTGTTTTGTACAAGATATAATAATAAGTCAAATTCTTTTCCTTGTAATTGAATAATACGATCTTCATAAGTAACTACGTGATTATTTAGATTAATTTTTAAGTTTCCATTTTCAATTACATTACTTTCTTCAATTCCCATAGAACGTTTTAATAACGCTTTAACACGTAACATTAATTCTTCGCGATGGAATGGTTTTGTTAAGTAATCATCCGTACCATCTTTAAAAGCACGTACTTTATCTTCTAAGCTGTCTTTAGCAGATAAAATTAAAACAGGTGTATTAATTTTTTTACGACGTAATTCATTCAAGATAGTAAAACCATCTAATCCTGGTAACATTAAGTCTAAAATAATTAAGTCGTAAACTCCTTTTTCTGCTTGATATAAGCCATCTTCTCCGTTAAAAACTTGTTCTACTTTTCCTAGACGACGTAACATATCTGCGATACTATCTGATAAATTACGCTCATCTTCAATAACTAAAAATTTTAACATTTTCATTTTTGGGTTTCCTCATTTCTCATTCATATTTCTTGTTTCTTGATTATCGACCAAGACTACTCAATAAATTCAAAAATAAAGTCATCTAAATAAATATAATCTCCATCTTTAGCTCCGCGAGCACGTAATGCTTCATCCACTCCCATAGCACGTAATTGGCGAGCAAAACGCATACTACTTTCATCATGATCGAAGTTTGTCATCTTGTATAATTTTTCAATCTTATCTCCAGATAAATTCCAAGAACCATCGGAATTTCTTGTAATGTAGAAAGCAGGTTCTTCTTCTTGTAAACCATACTGTACAGTTTCTTCCATTTCTTCTTCAGTATACAATGGAAATTCTGGAGTTTCATTTAGTAATTGTGCAGTTGCCTCTAATAATGGTTCTACCCCTTGTTTTGTAATCCCTGAAATTGGGAAAATTTGTGGCATTTCTTCTTCTGAAAATTCTTCTGCTAAGTGCGCTTTAAACTGCTCTAAATTTTCTTTGGCATCTGGCATATCCATTTTATTGGCAACGATAATTTGTGGACGTTCTAATAAACGTAAATCATAGGATTTCAACTCTTGATTAATTGTAACATAATCTTCATAAGGATCTCTTCCTTCTAGCCCACTCATATCAATCACATGTAATAAAACACGTGTTCGCTCAATATGGCGTAAAAATTGATCTCCTAATCCTACTCCTTGAGAAGCTCCTTCGATTAATCCTGGCATATCTGCCATAACAAAGCTTTCACCATCTTTTAAAAATACCATTCCTACATTAGGAACTAAGGTAGTAAAATGATAATCCCCAATTTTAGGGCGAGCTTTAGAGACTACAGACAATAAAGTAGATTTCCCAACAGAAGGGAAACCAACAAGACCTACATCAGCAAGTACTTTTAATTCAAGATTTAATGTCCGCTCTTCACCTGGTTCTCCATTTTCAGCAATTTCAGGTGCTGTATTTCTAGCAGTCGCAAAACGGATATTTCCACGACCTCCACGGCCTCCACGAGCAACCACTAATTCTTGTCCATTTTCTACTAGGTCTCCTAATAATTGACCTGTATTTGCATCGCGCACAGTTGTCCCTGCAGGAACTTTGACAATCAAATCTTCTGCTCCGCGTCCATGCATCCCTTTATTCATTCCTTTTTCACCACTTTTGGCTTTGAAATGACGATTATAGCGGAAATCCATTAAGGTACGTAAGCCCTCATCTACTTTTAAGATGATACTTCCCCCTTTTCCGCCATCTCCTCCAGAAGGTCCGCCATTCGGAACGTATTTTTCACGACGGAATGAAACCATTCCATCTCCGCCTTTTCCGGCTTTTACTTCAATGTTTACTTGATCCAAAAACATGGACATGTATAAATCCTCCCTTTAATCCGACTTAATCCTACTGACATTTTATCATATTTGTACTGTAGACAAAACATAAAAGGACAATAACCTTTGTCGAAAAGTTCATGTCCTCATGATAAAAGAGCCTCAAAAAGAGACTCTTTTTTCTTATTTTTTATGATTTAACGGAATTCTTTCAATTGGAAGGAGGACCAAGGCTGTAAATAAGATAACAAGAAAATCTCATGAGGAACAATTCTTCCTACAACGTTGACACGGCCATCATTATGCATTTCTTTTAATGCAATTTGTGTTTCTCCTTTATATTGTCCATATCCTTCATTATCAATCAAAACATCGCCTCGTTTCATATTCTCTGTAGTATGTGGAGGGAAATCTTGATCTTTATATTTTACTCGTGTTTGTGTAGAACGTAATAAATACTCACTACGATCTCCACGATAACTATGTAAATTATTAAATAAAACTTCTTTTTCTAATGATGTTGTTTCTTCCTTACACTCGACAAGTAAAGTTGGCATTGGAGCAAAAAATACTTCCGACATTGCTTTTAAATCTTCTTCAGAAGCATAAGCATTTCCAATCGTAATATCTTGGATAGTTCCCATCAAACAATAGTGTTTCACTTGAGTTGCTAATGGTAAATCACGATGTTCTTCCAGTGTACATAAACCATCTGAAGTTTCCCAAGGTCCAAACGTTCCACTAGGAGCATTTACAAAAGCCATAGTATTTAAACGATACTTATTGAATTTTTCAGTACAATAATTAAAATGTTCTTCGCTTAATCCTGAATAACGATGGGGATAAAAATTGTGTGAGCCATATAAATTTTCTGCTTTTGGAGAATAACTCATAATATTATCTACATAATTCGTTCCTTGACTCATATTAATTTCGATTTTTAACCCATAAGGATTTCGTGTCATCTTTGCTTCTTCTTGACCTGTAAATCCTAAGTCTAACCGAATACCATCCGCTCCTAGTTCAGAAAAAAAACTTAAATCATCATAGGAAATTCCTAATTGTGCAAATAAATCTGGATTGATATCTACCATTACGTCAAACCCTAATTCTTTTGCTTTTTGGATTACTGTTTTAAATTGATGTAAAACTTCTTCTTTATTTTCTTTAATTTGTAATAAACTCGTAAACACACGAGTGAATCCATATTTTTTTGCTAATTCTAAATAAGCAATATCCTTCTCTGGTGTAGATTTTTCTGGATAAATGGATATACCAATACGTCCCATACTCTTCTCCTCTTTTTCTTTTAATGAATACGATTACATTATACGAAAAATCAATAAATCCGTCTAGACCAATGCTACTCTTCTTCCCTTTTCTAAAGTATGGTAAACTATAGGAGAATTTAGTGAAGAAGGAGAATATTATGAAAAAAGCATGGATCATTGCGGCATTATGTAGCACGATGTTACTTACTGGTTGTGGATCAGATAAAGAAAACACAAAACAAGCTACAAATTCCACAGAAAAATCAGAACAAAAGGCAGAAAAAAGTACAGATCGTGAACAAAAAATTAAAGATTTAAATAAAATGGATTTACCACAATTAGATAAAAACCCAAGAAAAGATGAATATGTGGTAGAAATTAAAACAACCGAAGGAAATATCAAAGCTAGATTATTCCCTAAGTTAGCACCTAAAGCAGTAGAAAATTTTGTTTCTCTAGCAAAAGGAGGATATTATGATGGATTAACCTTCCATCGCGTCATTAATAATTTTATGATTCAAACAGGAGATCCTAAAGGCGATGGTACAGGAGGAGAAAGTAAATGGAAGAAACCATTTGATGATGAATTGAATGAAAACCTATATAATCTTCGTGGAGCAATCGCGATGGCAAATTCAGGTCCAGATACCAATGGAAGTCAATTTTTCATCAATCAAAATAAAGAAGATAAAAGTGATGGCTTATTAATTGATGAATATCCACAAAAGATTATTGATGCTTATAAAAAAGGAGGAAATCCTGATCTAGACTATTGTAATAAAAGTATGCCTAATGACTATACAGTGTTTGGACAAGTAATCTCTGGTATGAATGTGGTCGATAAAATTGCAGCAACCCCTACAGATAGTAATGATAAACCAAAACAAACGATTAAAATTCGTTCCATTTCTATTCTACAAACACCTAAAAAAGAGAAATAATTTTAGTTTGAAATGAAAAAAATAAAAAAAGCACATCTTTATTGGATGACATTCAGTTTTTCTATAATCTTTATTTTAGGGATTATGTTTGTTTATCATATCTATCCTTTAGGAAAAGACTTCTTTTTTCCAGGAGATTTAGCATCACAATATATGCCATTTATTCAAGAATTTAAACAGTTGATTCAAGATCCAACACAATGGCTTTACTCTTTCCATAATGGTCTTGGTAGTGGTATGTTATCTTTAATTAGTTACTATATCGCTAGTCCCTTGAATTTTCTTTTACTCTTTTTAAAAGAAAATCAACTTCTTGGAGGAGTACTCTTTTTAATTGCCTTAAAACTTATATTAGCAAGTTTAACGATGAGCTATTATCTAATTACACAAAAAAAGATGCAGTCCTTTTCTACTCCACTATTAAGTATTTGTTATAGTTTTTGTGGTTTCTCAGCTCTTTATTTTTACAATACCTTATGGATGGATGTTTTAATCTGGCTTCCTTTAATTATTGCAGGTTTAGAACGATATATTACCGAAAATAAAAAAGGTCTTTATCAATGGAGTTTATTTTTCTTACTCTTATCCAATTACTATATGGCTTGGATGGTTTGTTTATTTATCTTTTTCTATTTTTTCTATTATCGCATGAAGACAACGCATCAATCGTTAAAAGAGGTCATAATAAAAGATTACCGTCTATTTTTCTCTTTCCTTTTCCATTCCGTTCTTTTAGTCTTACTACTTAGTTGGCTTTACTTACCAACGATTGTTAGTATGTTATCCACAGGAAAAGGAAACTTTGAATTTCAATCTTTAATTGAGCCTTTGACACAGACAAAATGGTATGGTTGGGCTGGCTTTGGTTTTGGAATGAGTAATTACGAGATGCGTCTTTCTCATATCCCAAGTTTCTATTTTGGATTACTTCCATTAGCCTTATCTTTAACCAGCCTGTTTACTCGTCATCAAACAAGAAAACTAGATATTGGATTTTTCTTTTTATTGCTTGCTTGTGTGGTATTGACACCTTTGGCAATGGTTTTCCAATTGTTTCAAGAAACCGCGGGATTCCCATTTCGCTCCACTTATCTTATCGTTTTCTTTCTCATTGGAATCTTATGCGAAGGAATTCAAGATCAACGATTAGAAAAAAGAAAGGTTCAATTCACGCTTTTAGCAATGGCTGTCTTTTTTAGTGGATTATATCTTTTTAGAGATCACTTAGATGCAACGCAGCCTTATTTAGCTCAAGGACTCATTTCTTCTGTAATTCTATGTGGAATTTGGTTCCTTTTATGTTCGTTATCTCTTCGCTCTCTATTCTTTGTCTTTATTTTTGGTTCTTTAATAGAAGTATGGGGGCAATCTGTGATGACTTTACAAGATATTCCAATGGTCACACAAAAAGATATGCAAACCTTTTGTCGTACTTATCAAAAAGCTTTACCAAAAGAAAATGATTACTTAACAAGAATAGATAATACATGGGTGGATGAAAAAAAATTCGGATTAGAATTAACTGGATATAATAATGGAATGTGGTTTAACTATCGAGGAACGAGTGCTTATACGTCTACGCTTTCTACAGAAAACCTACAACTAGCAAAAAGCTTAGGTCTTTATAGTTGGAATGAGCGAAGAATCAGTTACTTTGGTTCCACTCCACTCACTGATACTTTATTAGCAGTAAATCACCGTTTAGTACAAAAAGGACAAGCGATTACCACTCAAAGATTAAAAAATGACAATGGGGCTTTTGTCTTAACAAAAGACATTTCTTTAAACAAAAAGGATGCAATTACCAACCAAAATCAAATCGCAACGGCACTTTTCCAAGCTTCAGTATTTGATGCGGTAACCATTCAAAAACAAAAAATCACTGATTCTAGTAATCAAACAGAGATTCAAGCACAAAAAGATGGTCTTCTTTATATCGAATTACCACCGATTGCTGTGAGTGAATCTCGCCAATATCATGTTTTTAGAAATGGAAAAGAGATACCTTTACCACTTGAGATTTGTAATACTACACTCATCCCTTGTGGAAACATTCGACAAGGAGAAAAAATACAAATTAGAATTGATTCTAAAGAAAATACACATCTAAAAGAAGTTAAATTTGCGACTTTTAATGTAAATCGCTGGAAACAAAAGATAGATTCGGTCCCAAAACAAAAAGTGAAAATCAATCACTTAACATTAACTACCTCTTTACAAGGAAGAAAAAAAGGAGAAATTGCTTTACTTTCTGTTCTTTATGATAAAGATTGGCAAGCCACTATCAATGGGAAAAAAGTAATCCCAAAAGAATCAGAACTTGGACTGATGGAACTTCCTTTAGAAAAAGGAAAAAATGAGATTACATTACATTACGTACCTAAACTCTTTTATTTTGGTGTGATTCTTTCTTCTTTTGCTGTAGTGATTGAAGGTATTTGTCTTTACTATAATAAAAAAAATAAGCATCGCGATTAAGACGATGCTTATTTTTTATTTTTATTCTCTTTTTCCTTGCCAACGCTCTTTCATTACATAAGCAGCCATTTTCGGATCTCTTTCTCTTGTAAAAATCCCTTTTCGATTTCCTTTTGCTCGTAAAATACTTGGATCAGTCGCAAAATCTGCAAAATTCCATAGTAATTCTCCTTGTACAAAAGGAGTCTTATCAAATACTTCGGTATAAGCTTTTAATAATTGGATTTGATATTGTTCAGACCACATTCCGCCTGTAACGTCACTATTCCCTTGTAAAGTATCTGCACCAAATTCAGTAAAAATAATTGGATGATGAGGATATGCTTGTTCCCATCCTTTTAATTCCGCCTTTAAGTCCTCCATTCCTTTTTTCAAATCTCCACTATCAATGTACCAACCATAGTAACGATTTAAAGAAATAAAATCGCATAAATCATAACATTGACTATTTTGATAAGATTCAGTCATAATCATTGTAAAAGTGCAAGGACGATGTTCAGGATCTTTCGTTCTTGCAAAAGAAAAGAGATCTGTGAAATATTCTTTTGCTTCTTTTGTCGTCGATTCTGGCTCATTCATTAAACTCCAAGCAATAACAGAGGGATGATTTTTATCTCTTTGAATCATATCTGCAATTGCTTCTTTATGACGTTCTTTAAGTTTAGGTTTTCCTGCAAAAAATGAAGTCGTTTGATGTCCACCAAGAACATTCATCGTTGCTCCTGTAAATCCTACTGCAGGGACTTCATCAATAATTAAGATTCCCTCTTCATCTGCCATCTGATATACTTCTTCGGCATAAGGATAATGAGAAGTTCGAAAACAGTTTGCTCCCATCCATTTCATCGCTTCAAAATCCTTTTTCCAAACTAAAGGTTGATAGCTACGTCCTGTTAAATAAAAATCTTCATGTTTTCCAAATCCTTGCAAATAAATTGAATGTTGATTCAAATAAAAAGTATCTCCCTTTATTTCAAAAGTTCTCAATCCAATTTTTTGAGCATAGGTATCTATCAGAGTTTCTTCTTTTTTCACTTCTAAAACTAAAGTATATAGATATCCTTGACCTACTTCCCAAAGATGAGGGGATTGAACTTCAATCGTTCCTTCTTTTTGCGGACAAGAACCTACATTTTTCCCTTTTTTGTCATATAATTGTGCTTGGAAAGAAAGAGATTCATTCGTAGTATTCATTATCATTTCATAATGTAATATTGCTATTCCATCTCTCAATTCGGTTGAAGTTGAAAAATCGATAATTCTTTCTTTTGGCATATATAACAAAGAAACAGAGCGCTGTAATCCAGAATAATTAAAAAAGTCAAAGAAAGGTTTTACCTCTTTTCTTCCATCTTCATGCTCAATCGTCATTCCTGCAGGTAAAGTATCTCCGTGTAATTCATTATTCAATTGAACACTCAAACGATAAGTATGACCTGGTTGTACTCGGTCTGTGATATCGAGTTCAAAAGGTAAAAAACCACCTTCGTGTTCACCAATGCATTCACCATCTAAATAGATTTTTGCGCGATGGGTTGCGCTATCAAAACGTAAGAAAACACTTTCTTCTTTTGAAAAATCATGAACAACAAATTCTCGCTCATACCAAAAATCTCCTACATAATTTTTTTCTTCTGCGGTCATAAAAACATCAGAAAAACTTCCTGGAACAGGCATCCAAGTATCTTTTGGAATTTCTTTTCCTTTAATTACTGAGGCATATTCTTTTTTAGGATCAAAAGAAAAATACCAAAGACCATCTAAAGATTCTTTTTTACGACAACAATTGACTTGTGGATACAATAGTGATTTCATCATCATCACTCCTTTTCATTTCTCTTTTTATTGTAGCAATCTTTTAGGACAAACCAAAAGAATCTCTCTTTTCATATAAATATACAATGATGTATCTATCACTTCATTTCTTTTGGTAAATGAGAAAAAAAGAAGTACATTAAAGATGGAAATGAAAGTTTAAGGAGGATTTTCTAATGAAACAAGAAATAATGGATGCTGGTTGTAGTAGTTTTGCTTGGGAGACCAAAGACCATTCTCATTTATGGGGTCGTAATTTTGATTACAATACGATTGCTCAAGGTTCTGGCATTTTATACGTCCCAAAAGGAAAAGAGTTTTATTTACAAGGTTGTAGTTTTACTCATACAGAAAAAGGAAAAGCGACTACTGAACACGCATTAGTAGGAATGGGTTCTTTATCTATGGGTTCTACTCCTTTAATTTATGATGGAATTAATGATGCTGGACTAAGCGGTGGCGAATTGAATTATCGTACTTTTGCCAAATATGAAGAAACAGCTAAGGAAGGAACTCGTGGCGTTCAACCTATGTTTTTACTATTCACTGCCTTAGCTCACTGTGCTACAGTAGATGAAGTGATGCATTACTTAAAAGAAGAAGTAACCATCATTAATGAAAAGATTTTTGGTACTCTCGCAGAGTTACATTGGATTTTTAGTGATGCCAAAGGAGATACATTGATTGTTGAAAGTGATGCGACTGGTTTGAATTTCTATAAGAATCATTCAGGAGTGCTAACCAATAGTCCAGATTATGCTTGGCATGAAAAAAATCTCTTAAATTACGTTACATTAACTCCTCAAGATACAGATGAAGTACCTTTCACAGGAAATCCATATACCGCTTGTTTTTCAGGAACGGGTATGAGAGGAGTTCCTGGAGATTGGAGCTCGATTTCTCGCTTTGTGCGTTTGAGTTTATTAAAACAACATGCACTTCCTGGAGAAAACGAAGAACAAGGAGTACAACGAATGTTCCGTTGTTTTGAAGAAGTAGCTTTCCCACTAGGTTTAGTTCGTCTATGCGGAAATGAAAATAATATCGATGAAAAGTACATTGATACTTCTGCAGATGACAATACACTAGATTATGATTACTCTGTCTATACTTGTATTACTTGCGCAGAATCTAAACGCTACTATTGGACAACCTATGATAATCAAATGATTCAATACGTTGATTTAAATCAATTGTTAGATTATGACGATTATTTATTCTTTGAATTAGATCAAAAACAACCTATGCTTGAAATTAAACCAAATACAGCACAAAAAATAACAAATCATCAATAAGAATAAAAAGAACCTCCTTTGAAGGGAGGTTCTTTTTTTGAATTAATACTGAGATAAAATGTTTTGTGCTTCTTGTTGTGCTGCAGCATCTTCTGAAACAATCCAGTTTCCACTCAATGAAGTGGTATTAGTTCCTTGATTCACTCCACCAACACCTACAATTTCACTGGCTGGTCCTTTTAATTCATAAACGACACCATTCGAAGCTAAAATATATTTATTTGCCATTTCATCCATTTCTACATTTTCAAATGTAGTCGCTGTACAACCTCCTAAAGGAAGTTCTCCAGTCACTCCATCTTTTGCATGACAGAAAATCAATCCTGCTACGGCCTCTCCCACATACACATTTGGATTATAATGCCCCTGAATTAAAACTTTTCCATCTGGGGTATTAATATATAAGTCATCTGCAGAAACTGCACCATGAACATTATATGCGTCTGTTACTGCCATTTTAGCGGTTTGTGCTCTTGGAATTGCCCAGTTTAAAAATTGTGCATTCATTGCTTCCATTTGTCCCATTGAATAACTCTTAGGAGTGATAGTCTTCGATTGATTCTTATTTTGGGTTGTTGCTTTTTCTGTATTTGTTTTTTCCTGTTTTTCTTGTTCTTGAGCTAATTTTTCACTAATTTTATCACTCAATTGGTCTTTTTGGTCTTTTAATGCAGGTAAAGTTGCTTTTAATTTACCTAATGCTTTTTTCGCTTCTGCATATTTACCTTTGCGATAAAGATCTTTTACTTTTTGAAATTCTTTGATTTCAGCAATATATCCTTTCGCCTTTTTATCTCCTTGATTTTCTAACTCTTCTAATTGTTGCAGTGCTTGATTCCAGTCTTCATTATTAATTTTTTCCTCTACCGTTTCCATTGAAACATTACTTTCTTTGGATGATTCTGTTTTAGAAGAAACTTCAGAACTAGATTTTGTTTCTTCTGTTGAATTTGCACCACAACCCGCTAAAGTAAGCAAGGATAAAAGCACAGCTCCTTGTATAATCCCTTTTTTCACTTTTACTTCTCCTTTTGAAAATTACTATTGCTCTTCCATTATACGTGGAAAATATCATTTAGTGAACTCAAGCTCTATCTTTTTCTCTTTGCCCTTTAAAAGAAAAAATCTTTTTATTATGTGAATTAAAACAACCAATAAGCTAATTTTAATTTTATTTTTTGTATGTTATAATTTAGCTGAAGGAGAAAAGATAATAGTAATTTATCTTCTTTTAATTGATTTCTTTTCATTCCTTACTCGAAGCGATAAAAAAGAAAACAACAAAAAATAACCGTCTAGCGAACAAAATTTCTTTTTTTGTAACTTTGAGATAGGTAATTCTGTAGTGATTTCTAGGGTGCGATAGAGAAATACTTAGAAAATGATGATTAGAATCCATTAAATAAAGATAAAATGTAGTTGTTCTTATGCGTCAAAATGATCTTTTTCTCCTTCTTATCATTGCCAAAAGAGGGCTTATTAAAGCCCTCTTTTTTTATCATTATATTTTTTCATTAATCATTATATTTTTTCATTAAAAGATAAAACGCCACAAGTAAACTACCCCCACTAATCATTTGGCAAATGCGTGCCCACAACGTGTAGTTATAGCGAATGATATATTGATTACTTCCTTTTTTAATTGGAACCTTGGTTGCTCCATTTTCTGCTTTATGAACAGAGATAGGTTTACCATTATATTCTACCTTTTCTCCTATATAGTGATAAATTGGTAAAATTATAGTTCCATTCTGTTTTGCTTGGACTTCAAAAGTCGCAGTTGTTGCAGTAAAAGAGCAATTTCCTTCTTTCCATTGATTCTTTTCTTTTATTTTTTGTGCTTTAATCATTGGAAAATCCTCTGTTCCTTCTTTTGGTAGATAATCTCTATCCCCATTAAATCCTTGATTTCCACGAATCAATTGTTGAACTTGTTCATTGGTATAACCTACTGTTGTACCATCTACGGTCTTAATATTTTGCAGTAAACTTGTTTGTAAAAATAAAGTACTAGCAATGAAAATTAACCATAAATGAGGAGAAGAAGATTCAAATTGCATACAAAGATAACTAGCACTAAAAGCAATTAAAACAGTACCAATTGCTAAAAAGCGCCAAGGGAATTGAATCATCATTAAACTCGATTGGAAAAAATCCCACGGGAAAAGTTTTGTTGCTAATAATGTAAAGATTCCAATACCAATGGTACATAAACGATACCATGAATTTAATTTTTGATAATTTATGACTAAAAAGATTAATAGAATCAAAAAGATAAGACCATAAGTATTTACAGATCCAGCATTATTATTTAAAGATTGTAAAACTAAATCCTGTGGTGATACTGCCGATTCTAATAAATGATAAACCATAGGGACAGAAATCTTAGTAGTAACCATCATTTCTAACATTGGTCCAAAGAATCCTAAGCCAAGAACTATACTCCAAGCAATACATTTGAGAAATGAGATTCCTCTTTGTTTATTCCATTTTTTCAAAACAATGCTTCCAACGAAGAAAAATAAAACTAAAATTGCTGCTAATAAAGTAGAAATAACATGACTATAAATAATACATACCATTCCTGCAGTTAAATATCCCCATCGTTTCACATTATTAAAGAATAATTCATAACACCCATAGACAACGAGAGGTAAAAAAGTCATTGCGACTGCCTCCCCTACTGCCACTCGAAAATAAATATTGGAGATCCGACATAGAGAAAAAGCATAAAGAATCGCCGCTAAAAGCGCATATTTTCCTGTGATATTCATTCGTTTGGCGCAAAAATAAGTGATCTCTAAAGTTACAAAAGTCATGAGCATAAAATACAAATAAAAACTCAACACTAAATTTTGCGTTACCAAATAAATGAAATACATCGGATAAACGAATAGCCAAGGATAAAATAAATTCACCATACTTCCCACATGATTGAAATAATCAAAGTTTACAGGGCTAGTCCAAATATCCGATAAGCTAGCAATTCTGGAAAAATGAAAAGCTGCATCCAATCCCTGCAAACTTGTTTTCATCACAGGTTCATTTCCTAAAGTAATAATCCAAATTCCTAAGACACTTAGTATCAAAAAAAGAATATGAATATAATATTTTTTACTTTTCATGAGTAACTCCTTTCCTCTTTATTATATCTTATTAGGAAAAATGTTGTTCAAACAAATAGATGCTATATTTTTAATCAATAAAAAACGCTAGAAAAAATATTTTGTTAACGCTTTCTTTTTGTATTCTAATTATGCTATCATATTGATGGAATTATTTTAATTTTTATTTATGTATTAGGAGATATAACTATGAACGAACAAAAATATGATTACAACACAATGATTAATCGTACAAAAACTGGGTCTGTCAAATGGGATGAAATGAAAGAATGGAACCCAAATGTACCACAAGAAGTTTATCCTTTCTCTGTCGCAGACTCTGATTTACGTTTAGCTCCAGAAATTATCGAAGGATTACAAGAATTTATCACTAATGACCTTTCTTTAGGTTATACACATGCAGATGAAGCTTATACCTCTGCTGTTCAAAATTGGATGACAAAGCATCACAATTTCACGCCAAAAGCAGAATGGATTGTACAAACTCCAGGAGTAGTTCCTGCCATTAACTTTGCGATTCGTGCGTTAACACGTGAAGGGGATGGTATTGTAATTATGCCTCCTGTATATTATCCATTTTATGATACAATTAAACACGCCAAACGTCATATTACAGAAAGTCCTTTAATTAACCAAGGAACTCATTACGAAATTGATTTTGAACATTTAGAACATAAATTAAAACAACCACAAAATACAATGCTTGTTTTATGTAGTCCTCATAATCCTGTAGGTCGTGTTTGGACAAGAGAAGAACTAGAAAAAATTGCGGAATTATGTATTCGCTATGATGTTTATCTTGTTTCTGATGAAATTCACTCTGATTTGATTTTACCAGGACATAAACATACAGTAATGGCTACTATTTCTAAAGAAATTGAACAACAAGTAGTCGTTTGTACTGCAGCAAGTAAAACTTTTAATATCGCTGGACAATGCGTTTCTAATATTATTATTCCAAATAAAGAAATGCGTGAACGCTTTATTGCTGAAAAAGAAAGTTACGGAATTAAAACCGTTAGTGCTTTAGGATTAGCAACAACAAAAATTGCCTATGAACGTGCAGGTGGTTGGCTTGATGGATTTTTAGAATTAGTCGTGGAAAATCATCGCGTAATTAAAGAATTTTTCGCACAAAACTATCCAGAAGTAAAAGTCTTTGATCTAGAAGGAACTTACTTACAATGGATTGATATGCGTGCTTTAGGTTTTGGAGTTTCTGAATTAGAAGAATTCTTAAATCAAGAAGCATTAGATTTCTTTGACCAAGGATATATCTTTGGCCCTTCTGGAGAAGGATTTGAACGTATCAACTTAGCTGCCTCAACAGAAAGCATTCGCCAAATGTTAGATCGCTTCAAAGAAGCTATGGAACAATATCAATATCAATCTCAACGTTAATTTTAAAACATAATAAAAACTAGTCTCTTTCTATAGGAGACTAGTTTTTTTGTTGCCATTCTTTTAAAAATTCTTCAATAAATTTTTTAAGATATTGTGTCCGTTCTTTAGCAATTGCTTGACCGATTTTGGTATTCATTTGATTTTCAATAAAAAATAATTTTTCATAGAAATGATGTAAGGTTGAAGAAGAACGTTTTTCAGGGATTTTTTTAATCAGAGGGACTCGTTCATCATATAAAGCTTGATCTTTTCTTCCACCAAACGCAAAAGCACGAGCAATACCGATTGCCCCTATTGCATCTAAACGATCCGCATCCTGGACAATTTGACCTAATAAACTTAAAGAAGCACGTTCCTTTTGATTTTTAGAAAAAGAAAGATGCTCAATAACATAAAGAATTTCTTCTTGCTCTTTTGGTGAAAATCCCTCTTGTTCTAAAAGAGAGTTTATTTCTTGATAACGTTCTTTTCGTTTGCTCGTCAATTTTTCATCCACTACATCATGTAAGTATCCGATTGCTTTTATCAAACGTAATTCTTCTTCTTTAGGAAAAGATACTTCTTTTTCATATATTTTTTCAGCTAAAGAAACTACTCGTTGCGCATGAAAAAAATCATGACCCGTATATTCTTCTTTGAAGCATTGTTTGACATATTGAATCAGTGCATCCATAATTTTACTCCTCTATTTTTTGTTCAATAATAATTTCTTTTTCTTTGGCATGGAAAGTTGCTTTTGCTCCATAAGGAAGTAAGCTATGAGGATACGCGTGTCCAAAGTTTACATTATAAAGAATAGGAAGAGAATAAATTTCTTTTTGTAATTCTTTTTTATATTCTTCATAAAAACATTCGTCTTGTGGTTTACCAAATAAGATACCGCAAATGGTGACTCCTTGCTGTTGAACTTCAAAAAGGATTTCTTTGACCATTGTAATCATTTTTGTTGGTTTTGATTTCACTTCTGAAGGTTCTAAAAATAAGAGAATCTCTTTTTCTTTAATCATTAAAAGATCCTTTAGGTCTGGGTATTCTTCTCGTTTTTCAATTAGACGAGATAATGTTTCGATACATCCACCCCAAAGTGCACCAGAAAAATCTTGCATAGAGCTCTTTCCTAACCATTCATAGCCAAAGCATTCTTTGTGTTGAACCCGTGCTTGTTTAATTCCTTGAGGAGAAAAATCTTTTCGTTCTTCATACCAATAAGGACTAGAAGATAATTTTAGTAAAGATTGCTGCTGTAAGACGTTTACTAATTGTGATTTGGAATAGGATAAAAGATTTTCTTTTTCTTCAGCTAAATCATTTAAAATAGACATCCCATAATAAGTTGGAATCCCTAAACGATAGAAAAAAAGATGATGAGTAGTAGAGTCTGAAAAACCAATGAACGGTTTTGGATTATTTTTCTGATTTTGAAAAAATTCTTTTTGTTGGTATAAATAGGGGATAACTTTATATCCGTCTTCTCCTCCAATTACACTGAAAATCCACTTTACATCTTTTTCTTTATAACATTCTATTAAATCTTCTGCCCTTTTTTCTGGGTGTTCTGCCAGTTCCTCTGCTCCCTCTAGCACATGGGTAGGATAATAAATAGAAAATCCTAATTCTTGAATTCTATTTTCTGCTAGTTCTTTTTGAAATTGACAATAAGATTCCCCTAAAATTCCTTTAGATAAAGAGATTACTGCAATTTTATCTTTCATTTTCTTTATTCTCCCTTTTCTTTATTATTACGTTCCATCATAGCATAAAAAAATATAAGAAAAAAGGTATCCTAAAAAAGATACCTTTCTTTTTAATTTACTGTTAAAATTCATTTTCTGAACGCATATCACGTTTCATTAAGTTTTCTACTGCTGTTCTTGCTTCTACACCATTATAAAGTACATCATAAATCGTTTCTGTAATTGGCATAGAAATTTTTAGTTGTTGCGCTAGTTCAGTTACGGCTTTTGTTGTAGAAACACCTTCTACAATCATTCCCATATGATCTAAGATTTCATCTAAACTTTTTCCTTGTCCTAATTGGTTTCCACAACGCCAGTTTCTAGAATGCACACTAGTACAAGTAACAATCAAGTCTCCTACACCACTTAAGCCCATAAAGGTTAACGGATCGGCACCTAAGGCAACCCCAAAACGAGTAATTTCCGCTAATCCACGAGTCATTAATGCTGCTTTAGCATCATCTCCATATCCTAAACCATGAATAGCACCAGCACCAATCGCAATAATATTTTTAAGAGCAGCACCAATTTCTACTCCTTTTACATCAGCATTGGTATAAATACGGAAATAATGATTTGTAAATAAACGTTGAACAAATTCTGCCGTTTCAATGTTATCACAAGCAGAAGTAATCGTTGTAATATCTCCTACTGCTACTTCTTCTGCATGAGAAGGTCCAGATAAAACAACGATTTCTTGGCGAAGATTTGCTGGAATTTCTTCGGCTAATACCTCACTTAATCGTTTATGAGTTCCTAGCTCTAATCCTTTAGAAGCGTGAATAATTATAGGTTTAGTATTCATTGCTTCTACCAATTGTTTTGCGACTGGACGAATTGCTTTTGTAGGTACTACAAATAATACTGCATCAACGTCTTTTACTGCCTCTTTCAAATCAAAAATAGCTTTTAATCCTTCTGGTAAATGAATATCTGGTAAGTAATTAGGGTTTTGATGGGTACGATTCATTTCTTCTAATTGTTGTTCGTTATTTCCCCAAATACGAACATCATGTCCATTTTCTACTAATACTTTTGCTAAGGCAGTTCCCCATGAACCTGCACCTAAAACAGCAACTTTTTTCTGTTCCATTTCTTTTCTCACTTTCTGATACAACGATGTATCTTCTATTCTTAGCTTTATTATAGCACAACTTAAATTCATCGAGACAAAGAAAAAAGAGGGTCTCATCCCCTCTTAATAATTCATTTATAATTACGTTGGTAGGTATTATTTTTCTTCTTACGAACATAGATAAATAAAACAATTCCTAAAATAAATAAAACGACAGATAGACATTGTGATACACGTAAAGAAGTATGTCCAATATAAAGACTATCCGAACGCAATCCCTCAATAAAGAAGCGTCCTACAGAATACCACATTAAATAAAGACTAGCAATTTCCCCATTATGTAAAGTTTTATGGAAATGACGATAGATACACATCATAATTACCCCTAAAATATCCCAGACACTTTCATAAAAGAAAGTAGGTTGACGATAATAGCCATCAATATTCATGTTTTCAATAATAAAATTAGGAATATGTTGTTTTTCTAAAGTTATACGAGAAACAATATTACCGTAAGCTTCATGGTTAAAGAAATTTCCCCAACGGCCAATCCCTTGAGCCAATAAGACTCCAGGAGCTGCTAAATCTAAGTAACGCCAAATATTCAAATGACGTTTTTTACAAAAGAAATATAAAAAAATGGCTCCTGCAATTAACCCACCATAAATAGCAATTCCTCCATTCCAAATCGCAATAATTTGATCTGGATGAGCAATATAATAATCTAAACGGAAAACTACATAGTATAATCGAGCACCAATAAAAGATAAAGGAACCCCCCATAATACAAAGTCATAAATATCATCTTCTGACATTTGTAGTCGTTTTGCCTCACGTACAGCCATAATGACAGCACAGACAATTCCAGTAACAATACATAAAGCATACCAGTGGATTTCTAGTGGCCCAAGCTTTAAAGCAATGGGATCAACATAATTCATTTTGATTCCTTCTTTACTATTTATTCATTTTTTGCATTTTCTTCAATTAATTTAGATAAGCGATCATTAAACATTTTTGTTGCATCATAACCCATACTACGTGCACGATAATTCATTGCCGCAACTTCGATAATCGTAGCTACGTTTCGTCCAGTTTTTACAGGAATAGAAATTTTAGGAATATCAACATCTGCGATTCGTGTTGTCTCATCTCCATGCCCTAATCGATCAAATTGTTTATCCTTTGTCCAATTTTCTAAATAAACGACCAATTGAATACGGGCAGATTTACGAACAGCACTCGCACCAAAAAGATTCATTACATCGATAATTCCTACTCCTCGAATTTCCATCATATTTTTTAAAATATCTGGAGCTTCTCCTGTAACTTTTGATTCATGTTGAAAAACATCAACGCGATCGTCAGCAATCAATCGATGTCCTTTTTTAATCAATTCTAGCCCTGTTTCAGACTTCCCAATTCCGCTATCTCCTTGGATTAGTACACCTAACCCATAAATATCCATTAAAACTCCATGGACAGAAGAGCGTACTGCTAATTTTTCTTCTAAATAGTTCGTTACATCTCCACCAAGGCGCGATGTAGCTAATGGAGAACGTAATACCGGCACTTTAGCTTTCTTTGCACATTTTAAAAGTTCTTCTGGAATTTCTAAATTACGTGCAATAATAATGGCTGGCACTTTAGGGTTACATAATTTACGCATAATAATGCAACGTTCTTCATGCCCCATTTTTTCACAAAAAGAAATTTCTTTCATCCCAAACATTTGTAGACGATCTGCTGGATAATAGTTAAAATATCCTGTCAATTCCAACCCTGGACGTGAAATATCACTAGTTGTAATATAACGATTTAATTCATCTTCTCCATAAACTACTTCTAGACGAAGCGAATGGACTAAATCTTCTAATAACGCTTTTTCCATGTAAATATCCTTACTTTCATTTTCTTTCTTTATAAAAAAAGCCACAACAATTGTTGTGGCTACCTGGGTATATTTTCTATAAGCCATGTTCTGTCCTTATTTTTGCCAGGTTACAAAAATAATGGGTAATTATCTATCTACATTTCTGCCTCTTTCTTTCGTTCAATTCCTACTAAAAAGAGCGCCCCTACCATAATTTGGGTTGCTCACTCGAGGGGTTTACCGCGTTCCACTCAACTTCTTTCAAAGTTGACTCGTCTCTATGGCACTTTATAGAGTACTAAGACATAGATTTCTCCTTAGCCTATTCCTCTGCCGTCACTATTTACATAGTGCCTTAGCTTATGATTTCGCTAAGCACGAACACTACAACCATCGCAGGTTGTGTGAGCATGGACTTTCCTCAGCTCATCAAGATGAACCGCAATTACCTAAAAATATACCATTTCATTTATTATTGGTCTAATTGATTTCCGAATACTTTTCGTTCTAAATTAGACAGGCGTTTTAAAATATCAAAATTTGTTACAGTCTGATTTTGTTTTGGTGCTTGACTATATAATTCTTGTTCACGATTTAATTTTTCAACTTCTGCTTTTAAACGCGCATTTTCATCTTTTAATTGCGCAATTTGTCGTTGAAAAGTTCCATAATCTTTAATAATTTCATCTAAATATTGATCAACTTCTACTTGATCATACCCACGCATTTTAATATCAAAATCTTTTTGTAAAATTTCGTCTGCCGTATGAATAACTTTTGGCATCGTGGCACCTCACTTCCTTCATTTCCCTCATTCATCACAATATGTATTCTACATAAATAAAACAGAAGTCGTCAATAGAAAACCTATATCTTTTTTGATTTTTGTAGATTTTTAATCATTTCATTCTACCCATTCATCCACCATTTGTTCACGAATAAACTCATCGATATCACAAAGAGAATAAATAAATAATGAATAGTTATCTACTTGTTCTTGATATTGCCTTGCCCGTCGCAAAGTATATTGAACGACTCCTTTTACTTCATCATCGTAAATACAAAAGAACCCTTCACTATGTTGAAATAAAAAATTCTCTTGTTGAATAAACTGTTCTTTATTTTGATAGGAATATTGACTTACAGTTGCAACATAATCAGCCTTTTCTTTATATTCATTTAAAAGAAGTTGGTTTTTTTCACTCCAATTTTCTCCATATTGCAAATAAGGGAAAAAGACTGCTATTTTGATTTCTGGATATTCTGTTCTTAATTCTAAAAGAGCACGAAAAGCAAGATATTCCACACCTAACTGACCTTTAAACAAAAACCAATCATATCCATTTTCGATTTGTTCTTGTAAACGACAAGTTAAAAAGCGTTGTAACCATTGTGCTCTTTCATCTTGATAGTTGAATAAATTTAATTCATGTGCCAAATATCCAGTCACCCATAATTTCATTACACAATCCCGCTCATTAGGAAGTTACGAACTTGTGATAAGAAATATAATGATCCTGTCACTACAACCATTTCTTTACTATCATCCATTCCTTTTAGTAAATCAAAGAACGCTTTTTTCCAATTGTCTGTGACCGTTAATCCTCCTTCACGATAAGATTCAAAAGCTTCTATTGGTAATGCTTTTGGTGTATCAAATGTAGTTAATGTAATATCAACATTTGGTAATTTTTGTAATTCAGCAATCATTTCTGGATATTGTTTTCCTTGTAATGCTGAGAATAAGACATGCACTTCGTAATCTTTATATTCATCTTCTAGTGTTTCTACCAAACGTTTCATGGCTGGAGCATTATGTGCTCCATCTAAGATGATTAATGGTTCATTTTGGTAAATTTCCATACGTCCTGGCCAATTTACTTTTGCTAAAGCATGTTGAACATCATTATTTGAAAGTGTACGTTTTTCATAATGTAAAGCAATGTCAAAAATTTGCAAAGCAAAACTAGCATTTTCTACTTGATGATGTCCAATTAATGGAGTAACTAAGCGTTTTGCACTACGCATATTATCTTTATAGTTAAATTTTTCGCCTACTTTTTTAGAACTACGACCTAAGTAATCCACACGATATTCTGTATTATATCGATAAACAGGACATTTTAGACTCAATGCATAATCTGTACAATAATTTTCAATACATTCTTCCATTTTTCCTAATACTACAGGACAATTAGGTTTAAAAATCCCCATTTTCTCTGAAGCAATTTCTTCTAAAGTATCTCCTAACAATTGCATATGATCATAGCCAATACTAGAAATTCCTGTCACTAAAGGTTTACAAACTACATTTGTAGAATCATACATTCCACCTAATCCCACTTCAATTAGGGCAATATCGACTCCTTTTTCTTTGAAATAACAAAACATCATTGCAGTAGTAATTTCAAATTCTGTACATCCTTGTAAATCTTCTATTTCATCCATCTCTTTGACTAAAGGTTGAATACGACAAATTAAAGCAATTAATTCAGTATCTGAAATGGGACGACCATTTAAACAAATTCTTTCATTAAAAGATTCAATGTAAGGAGATGTAAAAGATCCTACGGTATAGTTTAATTCTTGGAATAAAGCGGAAAGATAGGCCACAGTAGACCCCTTTCCGTTTGTTCCTGCAACATGAATTACTTTCAAATCTCTTTCAGGATTTCCTAATTGATGTAATAAATGTTGTACTCGTGTTAAATTTGGATTTTTTGAAAACTTTTTACGTTCATGAATCCAATTAATTGCTGTATACACATCCATAATTTATTCCCTCCACGCGTGTTAAAGGCTTATAAAGACTTTAGACTTGCAATACGTTCTTGAACAGCGGCTTGTTTTTCTTTATAAGTCACTTCTTTTTCACGTTCTGCTGCTACTACTTCTTCTGGTGCATTATTGACAAAGCGTTCATTTGATAATTTACCTTGTACACGTGCTACTTCTTTATTCCATTTTTCCAATTCTTTCTCTAAACGAGCAATTTCTTCTTCAATATTAATTAAATCTGCCAATGGTAGATAAATTTCTGTTCCAGTAATTACGGCACTCATCGCGTCATTTGGTGCTTCTACTTCTGTATCAATTTTTAAAACTTCAGGATTACAGAAACGTTGAATGTAACTCATATTTTCAGTTAATAACGCTTTTTCTGCTTCTCCATTTGCTTTAATTAATAAGTGGATTGGTTTTGATAAAGGAGTATTTACTTCAGCACGAATATTACGAACAGCACGAATTAATTCAATCAACATATCCATTGCTTTTACTGCTTGTTCATCATTCAATTCTTCATGAACTACTGGATATTTTGCTACAACGATAGATTCTCCTTCATGTGGTAATGCTTGCCAAATTTCTTCTGTTACAAATGGCATAATTGGGTGTAATAGACGTAAGATTTGATCTAATGTATAAACTAAGATACTACGTGTTAAACGTTTTTGTTCTTCGTCTTCTCCATATAATACTTCTTTACTCATTTCGATATACCAGTCACAGAAATCATCCCAAATAAAGTTGTATAAAATACGACCTGCTTCCCCAAATTCAAAACGATCGAATAATTCTGTCACTTGTTCTACCGTTTGATTTAAACGAGTTAAAATCCAGCGATCTTGCAAAGTACGATTTCCTTCAATTTGGATATCCTCAACGGTCATATTTTCATCTAAGTTCATTAATACAAAACGGCTAGCATTCCAAATTTTATTAATAAAGTTCCATGCAGCATCCATTTTTGTATAACTAAAGCGTGTATCTTGACCTGGAGCAGAACCATTTGCTAAGAACCAACGTAATGCATCTGCTCCATATTGATCAATCACTTCCATTGGGTCAATACCATTTCCTAGAGATTTACTCATCTTACGACCTTGCTCATCACGAATTAATCCATGGATTAAAACATTTTCAAATGGACGTTCGCCTGTAAATTCTAAACTTTGGAAAATCATACGACTTACCCAGAAGAAAATAATGTCATAACCGGTTACTAATGTATTTGTTGGGAAATAACGTTTAAAGTCTTCAGCTTCTTCTTCTGGCCAACCCATTGTTGAAAATGGCCATAATGCAGAGCTAAACCAAGTATCTAATACATCTGGATCTTGCTCCCAATTTTCAATATCTTTTGGTGCTTTGACACCGACGTACATTTCTCCTGTTTCTTTATGATACCAAGCAGGAATACGATGACCCCACCATAATTGACGAGAAATTACCCAGTCATGAACATTTTCCATCCAAGTTTCAAAAGTATGTTCAAAACGTGGTGGGAAGAAGTTTACTGGTTTTTCTGATTTTTGGTTTTCTAACGCTGCTTTTGCTAATGGTTCCATTTTAACAAACCACTGTGTAGATAAACGAGGTTCTACTACGACACCAGTACGTTCAGAATGCCCTACAGAGTGTACCATTTTTTCTACTTTAATTAAGTGACCTGTTTCTTCTAATTTTTTCACCAATGCTTTACGAGCTTCAAAACGATCCATTCCTGCAAATTCGCCAGCATTTTCATTCATTGTTGCATCATCATTCATAACATTTACACGTGGTAAATCATGACGATTTCCAACTGCAAAGTCATTTGGGTCATGAGCAGGAGTAATTTTTACAACTCCAGTTCCTGTTTCCATATCTGCGTGCTCATCTGCTAAAACAGGAATTTCTTTATTAACAATTGGTAAAACTACTTTCTTACCAATGAACGATTGATAGCGCTCATCATTTGGATTCACAATAACGGCTGTATCCCCAAACATTGTTTCTGGACGAGTAGTCGCAATTTCTAGTGAACCTGAACCATCTGCTAAATCATAACGAATATGGTAGAACGCACCTTCTACATCTTTGTGGATAACTTCGATATCAGATAAAGCAGTTCTTGCTTTTGGATCCCAGTTAATAATGTATTCTCCACGATAAATTAAGCCTTTTTCATAAAGAGTTACAAAGACTTTTTTCACTGCTTCAGATAAGCCTTCATCTAGAGTAAAACGTTCACGAGAATAATCTAAAGATAGACCTAATTTTGCCCATTGCGCTTCAATAGTTTCTGCATATTCATCTTTCCAAGCCCAAACTTGTTCGATAAATTTCTCACGACCTAAATCATAACGAGAAATTCCTTCTTCGGCTAATTTTGCTTCTACTTTTGCTTGAGTCGCAATTCCTGCATGGTCCATTCCTGGAAGATATAATGTGTCATATCCTTGCATACGTTTTTGACGGATAATCATATCTTGCAAGGTTGTGTCCCAAGCGTGACCTAAGTGTAATTTACCAGTTACGTTTGGTGGTGGAATAACAATAGAATAAGGTTCTACAGAACGATCGCCATTAGGTTCAAATAATTTTTCATCTAACCATTCTTCATAACGGCCTTGTTCCACTTCTTTTGGATTATATTTTGAGGCTAATTCTTTCATTACTATATATCCTTTCTGCATTTCATCATAAAAAAAGCCCTAAAGTGCCATGCACTTCAGGACGAACTTGTTCGCGGTACCACCCAAATTTGTAGTATCATACTACCTCTCATGTAGATAACGGCTACTTCACCGGATCCAAGTGGACCAACTCTCAAGCTACTTTTCGTACTTATGTATGTCTCAGCACACGCATACATTCTCTGTAATTGTACTTTTCCTCTTGATCTTTGTTGTTGAATTTATTGTACACTTTTTCAAATCAAAGCGTCAACCATATTTTATAAATTATTTTTCCTATTTTTTCTTTATTTTCAAATCTTGTGAACGATTGGATTCAAATTTATTTCATTAACTAAAATAAAAAAATGAAGGAGTAATTTCCTTCATTTTTTTATTCTTTATTATTAAGCTTCCATTTCTTGCACAAATCGAGTTGCAATTTCTTGTGGACGAGTAATCGCACCACCAACAACTACAGCATAAGCGCCTTTTTCTAACGCTTCTTTTGCTTGTTGTGGAGTATGAATACGTCCTTCAGCAATCGTTGGAACACCAGCAGCTACTAATTCTTCTAACAATTCGAAATTAGGACCCTTTGTCGCAGGTTTTGTTTCTTCTGTATATCCATTTAATGTAGTTCCCACAAGATCTGCTCCTGCTTGATAAGCAGAAATTCCTTCTTCTGCTGTAGAAATATCTGCCATCAATTTTTGATTTGGATATTTTTCTTTAATTGCTTGAATAAATTCTTCTACTGTACGACCATCGTAACGTGGACGATGTGTTCCGTCAAAAGCAATAATATCTGTACCTACAGCCACTAATTCATCCACTTCTTTCATCGTAGCTGTGATGTAAGGCTCTTGAGGCGGATAGTCTTTTTTAATTAAGCCAATAATTGGTAAATCTACTTTTTCTTTGATTTCTTGAATATCACGGACAGAATTTGCACGAATTGCTTTTGCTCCACTACGCTCAGCTGCTAAAGCAAATAGAGGCATAATTCCACCTGTCTCTGAATACATTGCTTCTCCCTCTAATGCTTGACAAGAAACAATCAATTTTCCTTTAAAAGATTCTAGCATATTGTCCATTTAATCATCCATCCTTGCTTCGACAAATTTCTTATTTTTATCGTATCATTGATAAATTGAAAAGAAAAGCACTTCTCTTTTTTCCTCAGTGGAATCTAATTTTTATTAGACAATTTTGTTCAAAAAATATCTTCATTGATTTTAAACGGATAAAAAAATAATAGAAAAACAAAAATAAACTTAATAAAAAAAGTTTTGTTTTTCCAGATTTAATTCCCTTCCTTTTTATTATTCTTTTCGATTGGAAAAGAGTATATTCGCGATAGACAATAAAAGAAAAGAGGAATGAATATGAAAATTCATACTGTCAATGGAGATATCGATTCAACAGAATTGGGAATTACTTTGATGCATGAACATATTACTTATGCTGATTGGGTAATGCGTGCTAATTTTGGTTATCATTTTTGTGAACCTGATTTAATCGTAGAGGCAGCAGTTGAACAATTTTCTAAATTAAAAAAATACGGTGTAAAAACAGTTGTCGATGCCTCTGTTCCTAATATCGGTCGTGATGTACATTTAATTAAAGAAGTTTCTGAACGTACAGGATTAAACTTTATTGTTTCTAGTGGATTTTATTATCAACAAGAACCTGCGCTAGAATATCGTCCAGAAGATCAAATTTATGAATTATTATTAGAAGAGTGCACAAATGGGGTGGTAGACAGTAATATTATTCCAGGAATTATGAAAGCTGCTACTGGACCTGAAGGAGTGACTCCTTATACAGAAAAACTTCATCGCGCTATTGGTCGTGTAGCTACAAAATTAAACTTACCTATTTTCTCTCATCACCATCCAGATACAAAATGTGGAAATAAAATTTTGGATATTTTAGAAGACGTAGGTGTACCGGCAAACAAAATTATTATTGGTCATACAGGGGATACCAACGACCTAGATTATATTGAATCTTTATTAAAACGTGGCTGTTATATTGGAATGGATCGTTTTGGTTATTGTGATATGGGAAATGATTTAGAACATCGCGTTCAAACGATTGCTACATTATGTGATAAAGGATATGCTGACCAAATGTTCCTATCTCATGATTTAGCTGTCTTCATAGGTGTTTATGATTATTGGCCTGAATTTGCTAAAAATGAACTATTTAATCCAAAAATTGACTATACCTTCTTATTCGAACAAGCTTTACCAAAAATGAAAGCACTAGGTGTCTCTGATCAACAAATTTTACAAATGTTAGAACAAAATCCAAAAAATATTTTTGAAGCATAATAAAAAGATATCCTCTTTTTAGAGGATATCTTTTTTCTTTTTTATTGCACTAATACCGCCCATTTACGAGCATTAAAAATCTTTTCTACTTTGGATGAATTAGATAAATTTTCTCAATATTGATTGTTAATAAAACTAAATATTATTTATTTTGTATTTTTTAACAAATATTCTCAAAATAAAAAGTCTCGTATCGAGACTCTTTATTTTTTATTGACTATAAATTAAGCATCTAAATCTACGTTATGATGTACTTTTTGTACGTCTTCGTCATCTTCTAACACATCAATTAATTTTTCAAAGGTTTCTAAATCGTCGCCTTCTAAAACTACTTCATTTTGTGGTACCATTTCTAATTCTGCCACGTCAAAACTTTCGATACCTTCTGCTTTTAATACATCACTGATATGCATTAATTCTGAAGGTTCTCCATAGACAACAATTTTTCCTTCTTCTTCTGTTACATCACGTACATCCACATCATTTTCCATTAATACTTCTAAATAATGATCTGCATCTGTACCATCAAATACATAAACTGCAGTATTATCAAATAAGTAATCAACAGAACCCTTTACTCCCATGTTTCCGCCATTTTTCTTAAAGGCAGCACGGATGTTTGCTGCAGTACGGTTTACATTATCTGTTAATGTATCTACGATAATCATAGAGCCATTTGGTCCAAAACCTTCATAACGTAATTCTTGATAATCTTCTCCGCCAACACCTTTTGCTTTTTCAATCGCACGATCAATTACGTGTTTTGGACAGTTAGCAGCTTTTGCTTTTTCAATTACGAATTTTAACTTTTGGTTTGCTTCTGGATCTGGCTCTCCAGCTTTTGCTGCCGCATAAATTTCAATCCCGAATTTAGCATTTACACGACTTGCGTTTTGCTCTTTTGCAGCTTTTTTATCTTTGATATTAAACCATTTACGTCCCATATATCCATCTCTTTCTTATAAAATTTTACTATTGTTATAGTATCATAGATTCAATTTTTTGATAAGAAAATTATTGTAAATGATATGAAATTCTCTTTTTTTACCTAAAAATACAGTATACTAACGGTATATTAATACTTAAAAATTGATTTGGAGGTTTTATTATGAGCTATCATTGGGCAATTGTTGGATTGGGAACTGTAGCGGAAGAATTTGCTACAGCCATTACACAAGCGGACCTACCTATTTACGCTGTACAATCTCGTAGTCCAGAAAAAGGAGAGGCTTTTGCGAAACGTTTTCAAATTCCAAAAGTATATTCTTCTTATCAAGAATTATTAGAAGATCCAACAATAGACATTATTTACTTAGCTACTCCACATGCTTTTCACTACCAAATGGTAAAAGAAGCATTACAACATCAAAAACATGTTTTTTGTGAAAAAGCAATTACAGTGGATGCTAAAGAATTAGCAGAATTAATTGAAATTAGTAAAGAAAATCAATGTTTACTAGCTGAAGGAACCACAATTTTTTATATGCCACTTTATCAAAAATTAAAAGAGTATCAGCCTCAATTTGGAAAATTAAAAATGGTCCAAGCTAACTTTGGTAGTTTTAAAGAAGATAAAGAAGACAATCGCTTCTTTTCACCAAAAGATGCTGGAGGAGCTCTTTTAGACATTGGTCCATATGCTTTTGGTATTTGTCAATATTTCATGACTTCTTCTCCAAAAGTTTTTGCTTCTACTGTAGAATATCATCCTTCTGGTGTAGATGAGAGCAGTTGCACTATTTTAAAAAATGATCACGAAGAACTCGCAAGTATCAATTTAACCTTCCGAGCAAAAATGCCGAAACGAGCAATTGTTGCTTTTGAAAAAGGCTATTTAACCATCGATGATTATCCACGAGCAACTTCTGCTACCTTTACTACCCCAGACGGCACTAATTATTTAATAGAAACGAAAGATACTACGCATGCCTTTGTTCATGAATACCAAACGATGAATCATTGGCTAGAACAAGGAAGCGTAAGCAGTCCTTTTATTTCAAACGTTTTACAAATTATGCAATTATTTGATTCTTGTCGCCAACAATGGAAATAGAAAACGATAAGTCTTAGGCTTTCTATAAGTTCTAAGACTTTTTTTATTACTAAAAAATATTGTGATATTAACCACAATATTATCATCACTTTTTCATTAAAATTATTTATTTAATTTTAAAGTTACACTTTATTTTACAACATGAAAACGTTATCTACATTACACTTTTATCATTTTTTTCTTTTCCGAAAGTAAAATTTGAAAATGCAATTTAGTTCATAGATAAAATTTTCACGTGCTATTATGACTAATATCTTAACAAGGGAGGAAATGATTGTTGGTGAAAAAATATAGAACTTCAGTTTCTTTATTATCTTTGATTGGTCTTTTAAGTATTTCATTTTCATCGAATGCAGAAGCTATTGAAAAAGGAGATTATTATTGTTATCGAACCACTGCTCCTGGGAAAAATGAGGCAATTAGTGAATATGACTTTTTTACCATGGTGGATGAAAACGGAAAAGAATCCATTGTTTATTGCTATAACGCTACTCGACCTCAACCTTTATCTAATAAAGAGACAGCTGAAAAATTATGTCGTTTTGATCGTTTTGGTTTTTATGAAGGAATGGATTCTTTAGGAACTGATCGTGGGAATAAAGAAAAAATTGATCAAATCGCTGCTATTTTAATGGCAGGATACCCTAATGATGGATTAGGTGAGCAAATGAATCGATATGCTTATGAATGCTATCAAAAAGTACATCGTGATTATACATATACTTTTGATGATTTCAAACGTGAAATGACACAAAGAGCTATTTGGAAAGCAGATCGACCACGTGGAAAATATACGGACCATTATCCTTATGCAGAAGCTTTATATCGTTATGGGAAACAGTACCCATTAGATCAACAAACTGCTTATGATGATCAATTAATTTTTCAAACCAATACTAATGAAATTATTGATCCGCAGCACCCAATGATTATCGATGAAAAAACGAGAAAAAGTGATCAATTCCAAATCAAAAATTACAATGGATTAGTTTCTATTGAGAACCCTTCTACAGAAGTAAAAATTATAGAAGAACAGTCTCATAAGGAAGTCACCACTTTAAAACCTAATACGTACTATTATGCAGAATTAACGAATGGACAACAAAAAGAGAGTACTTTAGATATTAAATATATGAAAATGGATCATTCTTATTTTTATCAATATGTTACTTCCCCTTATCCATTTGGTTTACAAAATATGGTTCAAGCAAATATTAAAAAGAAAAAGTTACCTATTGATATCAAAATAGAACCTGTGACTTCTTCATCGGAAGAGGCTTCTAAAGAAGTAGAAACTTCAAAAGATACTTCTTCATTCGAAGAATCTTCTAAAGAAGTAGAAACTTCAAAAGATACTTCTTCACCGGAAGAATCTTCTAAAGAAGTGGAAACTTCAAAAGATACTTCTTCATCCGAAGAATCTTCTAAAGAAGTGGAAAATCCAAAGGATACTTCTTCATTCGAAGAATCTTCTAAAGAAGTGGAAAATCCAAAAGATAGTTCTTCATCCGAAGAATCTTCTAAAGA